>NZ_JBEYSL010000516.1:0-4600 GCF_040642735.1 Micromonospora sp. NPDC047753
CCCGGGCCGACCAAGGCGGGGCGGACCCGGGCGGACCAAGGCGGGGCGGACCCGGTCGGACCCGGTCGGGCGGTGCGGTGCGGGGCGGACCCGGGCGGTGCGGTGCCGGGCGGTGCGGTGCGGTGCCGGGCGGTGCGGCCCCGGGCGGGGCGGTGCGGGGCGGGGCGGGCGAGGTCAGCCGACGCCCCCGCCGACCGGCAACCCGACCCAAGGCAGAACCCGTGAGCTGACCCACCCCGACAAACCCGGCCCACGTCAGGTTTTCCGGGGGGAGCCCGCCCACGCAGGGATCAAGCCTGACCGCCCGGAGTGGGCGGGCTCCTCCCGGAAAACCGCCCCGGAAAGAAACAGAGGCCGAAGAAAAACGATCACACCCCCTTGGGGTGCCACACCGTCTTCGTCTCCAGCAGCGCGGTCATCGGCGCCACCCCCGGGTCACCGGTCCAGTCGTGGTCGGCCGGGGCCGGCCGGAGCACCCGCTTGAGGTTGTCCGCCGCCTTGACCTCCAGGTCGGTGGCGAGCGCGGCGTCGGTGACCCCGGTCAGGTCGATCGCGTTGACGTCCATGTGCGCGGCCAGCGTCGGCGCGGTCTCGGTGATCGCGCCGGTGAGGATGTTGACCACACCGCCGGGCAGGTCGGAGGTGGCCAGCACCTCGGCCAGCGTCACCGCCGCCAGTGGCTCGCTCGGGGATGCCGCCACCACCACCGTGTTGCCGGTGACGATCGCCGGGGCGATCACGCTGACCAGGCCGAGCAGCGCCGGGCGTTCCGGGGCGACCACCGCGACCACGCCGGTCGGCTCGGGCGCGGAGATGTTGAAGTACGGGCCGGCGACCGGGTTGGCGCCGCCGTACACCTGGGCCAGCTTGTCGGCCCAGCCGGCGTACCAGACCCAGCGGTCGACAGCGGCGTCCACCTCGTCGGCGGGGATGCCCAGGGCGACGAACTGTTCGCGGCGGCCCTCCAGCATCTCGGCGGCCCGGTAGAGGATCTGACCCCGGTTGTACGCGGTCGCGCCGGCCCAGCCCTTGACGGCGGCGCGGGCGGCGACCACCGCGTCCCGGGCGTCCTTGCGGGAGGCCAGTGACACATTCGAGGACTGCACGAGATACGACCGTCCCGACTCGCTGCGCGGGAACTTCCCGCCGATGAAGAGCTTGTACGTCTTGCGTACCGCGACCCGCTCAGACATTGAGGTACCCCTCCAGCCCGTGCCGGCCGCCCTCGCGACCGTAGCCCGACTCCTTGTAACCACCGAACGGCGAGGTGGGGTCGAACTTGTTGAACGTGTTGGCCCAGACCACTCCGGCGCGCAGCCGGTCGGCCATCCACAGGATCCGGGAGCCCTTGTCGGTCCAGATCCCGGCCGACAGCCCGTACGGCGTGTTGTTGGCCTTCTCGACGGCCTCGGCCGGCGTGCGGAAGGTCAGCACCGACAGCACCGGGCCGAAGATCTCCTCGCGGGCGATCCGGTGTGCCTGGGTGACGCCGGTGAAGATGGTCGGTGCGAACCAGAAGCCCCGGTCGGGCAGGTCACACGGCGGTGACCAGCGCTCGGCGCCCTCGGCCGAGCCGGCGTCGGACAGCTCGCGAATCCGCTCCAACTGGGCGGCGGAGTTGATCGCGCCGACGTCGGTGTTCTTGTCCAGCGGGTCGCCGACACGCAGCTGGGCCATCCGCCGCTTCAGCGACTCCAGCACCCGGTCGGCAACGTTCTCCTGGACGAGCAGGCGGGAGCCGGCGCAGCAGACGTGCCCCTGGTTGAAGAAGATGCCGTTGACGATGCCCTCGACGGCCTGGTCGATGGGTGCGTCGTCGAAGACGATGTTGGCGGCCTTGCCGCCCAGCTCCAGGGTGAGCTTCTTGCTGGTGCCGGCGACGGAACGGGCGATGGCCCGGCCCACGTCGGTGGAGCCGGTGAAGGCGACCTTGTCCACGCCGCGGTGCTCGACCAGTGCGCGGCCGGTGTCGCCAGCGCCGGTGATGATGTTGACCACGCCGGCCGGCAGCTCGGCCTGCTGGCAGATCTCGGCGAACAGCAGCGCGGTCAGTGGGGTGGTCTCGGCCGGCTTCAGCACCACCGTGTTGCCTGCGGCCAGCGCCGGGGCGATCTTCCAGGCCAGCATGAGCAGCGGGAAGTTCCACGGGATGACCTGCGCGGCCACGCCGATGGGGCGCGGGTTGGCACCGAAACCGGCGTGCGGAAGCTTGTCGGCCCAGCCCGCGTAGTAGAAGAAGTGCGCGGCGACCAGCGGCAGGTCGACGTCGCGGGACTCGCGGATCGGCTTGCCGTTGTCCAGCGATTCCAGGACGGCCAGCTCGCGGGAGCGCTCCTGGATGAGCCGGGCGATCCGGTACAGGTACTTCGCCCGGTCCCGGCCCGGCATCGGGCCCCAGACCTTGTCGTACGCCTTGCGGGCGGCGCGCACCGCGCGTTCCACGTCCTGGGCACCGGCCTCGGCGACCTCGGCCAGCACCTCCTCGGAGGCGGGGTTGATCGACTTGAAGCTGCCACCGTCGGTCGGGTCGACGAACGTGCCGTCGATGAACAGCCCGTACGAGGGTTTGAGGTCCACCACCGAGCGGGACTCGGGGGCGGGGGCGTATTCGAACATCGGCTATCAGTCCAGGGTGAAGTAGTCGGGACCGGAGTAGACGCCGGTCGTCAGCTTGGTGCGCTGCATCAGCAGGTCGTTGAGCAGGCTGGACGCGCCGAAGCGGAACCAGTCCGGGTCGAGCCAGTCCGGGCCGACGGTCTCGTTGACCATCACCAGGTACTTGATCGCGTCTTTGGTGGTCTTGATGCCACCGGCGGGCTTCACGCCCACCTGCCGCCCGGTCGCTTCGCGGAAGTCGCGCACCGCTTCCAGCATCACCAGGCTCACCGGCATCGTCGCCGCGATCGGGACCTTGCCGGTGGAGGTCTTGATGAAGTCGCCGCCGGCCAGCATGGCCAGCCAGGAGGCCCGCCGGACGTTGTCGTAGGTGGCCAGCTCGCCGGTTTCCAGGATCACCTTGAGATGGGCGTCCCCGGAGGCTTCCTTGGTGGCCACGATCTCGTCGTAGACCTCCTTGTACCGCCCGGCCAGGAACGCACCCCGGTTGATCACCATGTCGATCTCGTCGGCGCCGGCCGCGACGGCGGCCCGGGTGTCGGCCAGCTTGATCTCCAACGGCGCCTGACCCGACGGGAACGCGGTCGCCACGCTGGCCAGGTGCACACCAGAGCCGCGCAGCACCTCGGCTACGTGGGGGACCATCGCCGGGTAGACGCAGACCGCGCCGACGTGCGGGCAGGACGGGTCGGCCGGGTCCGGACGCAGGGCCTTCGCGGCGAGCGCGCGCACCTTGCCCGGGGTGTCCGCCCCCTCCAGGGTGGTCAGGTCGACCATCCGGATCGCCAGGTCGATCGCCTGGGCCTTGGCGGTGGTCTTGATGGAGCGGGTGCCGAGCTGTGCCGCCCGCTGCTCCGCGCCGACCTGGTCCACGCCGGCCAGGCCGTGCAGGAAGGTCCGCAGAGCGGTCTCGGATCGTCCCAGCTCGGAGAGCTCCGACCGGGCCGACGTCGTTGTCGCCGTCATGCCGAGAAGTCTACGCACGAGACCGCCGAGTGATCTTGCTCACGACCGCTCGGTGGCGTTCCGACGTGAGCGGCGTCCCTGGTCCGACCGCACCCGCACCGTCGCGCGGTACGGACCGGTAGGTTGAGCGATCGTGGACGTACACGTCATTGACCACCCGCTGGCCCAGTCACGGTTGACCGCCATGCGGGACGCGCGCACCGATTCCTCGACGTTCCGGGCGGCGCTGCACGAACTGACCACCATGCTGGTGTACGAGGCGGCGCGCTCCTTCCCCGTCGAGCGGTACCCGGTGCAGACGCCGGTCACCGGCACCGAGGGCACCCGGCTGGCCAACCCGCCGCTGCTGGTCCCGGTGCTGCGCGCCGGGCTGGGCATGGCGGACGCCGCGCTGGGTCTGCTGCCCGAGTCGTCGATGGGTTTCGTGGGCCTGGCCCGCGACGAGGCGACCTACGAGCCCCGCGCGTACATGGAGTCGCTGCCACGCGACCTGGCCGGGCTGCCGGTGCTGGTGCTCGACCCGATGCTGGCCACCGGCGGTTCGCTGGAGCACTGCTGCCAGCTGCTGGCCGACCGCGGCTGCACTGACATCACAGTGCTCTGTGTGCTCGCAGCCCCGGTCGGCATCGACCGGCTGGAGCGCTCCGGCCTGCCGTTGCGCCTGGTCACGGCCTCGATCGACGAGGGGCTCAACGACCACATGTTCATCGTCCCCGGCCTCGGCGACGCCGGCGACCGCCAGTTCGGTGGCATGCCCCGCTTCTGACGGGAGACCCGGTCGGTGCCGGGTCCGGCGGGGTCCGTGCACGGGGTGCGCGGACCCGCTACCGTCTCCGGCCATGACTGGTGTTGCGCTCGCCGAGGAGTTGCTGCTCCTCGCCTACGACGACACGACCGGCAAGGCGACGATGCCACGGATCAGCCTGGACCTGGGCATGGCCGCCGCGGTGCTGGTCGAGCTGGCCCTGACCGGCCGAATCGCGTACGCCGACGGGTCCCTGACGGTGATCGACCCGAC
>NZ_JBEYSL010000517.1:0-4598 GCF_040642735.1 Micromonospora sp. NPDC047753
GAACAGAACGTGGCGAAGCGGATCTGCCGGAGCTGCCCCTGTTCGGTACGAGTGCCTGGCCGACGCGCTGGACAACCGGATCGAGTTCGGTGTGTGGGGCGGCATGACCGAACGCGAACGGCGGGCGCTGCTGCGTCGTCACCCCCAGGTGACGAGCTGGCGCAAGATGTTCGAGGCCGCGATGAAGAAGAACAGCAAGGACAAGGCCGGCAAGGACAAGATTCTCGTCAGCGCGACCAACTGACGCCGGTCACGACCGGCTGATCGCCGCGCCGATCGTCCGTAGCCCGTCGACGTCGTGCACGTCGGCGGGCTGCGCCGTGACCGAAACCGCCGGCACGGCAGGGAAGGCCTCCGTGAAGCGCGCGGCGACCTGCTGCTCGCGTACCGCCTGGCGAGCCAACGCCGCGTGCGCCCGCAACACGTCGGCGGTGGCCTCATGCCCACCCAGCTGGGTCAGCCGCTCGGCGGCGACCTGGCTCTGCTCGGCGTCCAGCGCCGGGACCGCCGGGCGGTGCACCCGGTTGAGCACCAGGCCGGCCAGCGGCATCCGCTCGTCGCGCAGCCGGCCCGCGAAGTAGGCAGCCTCCCGGACCGCGTCCGGCTCCGGCGTCGCGACCAGCAGAAAGGCCGTCTCCCCAGCCTGGAGGATGCGGTACGTCTGCTCGGCGCGCTGCCGGAAACCACCGAACATCGAATCGAGTGCCGCCACGAAGCCGGACAGGTCGGTGAGCAGCTGCGCGCCGAGCACCTTCTGCACCACCTTCGAGAACATCCCGAACGAGGCCGTGACCAGGCTGAACATGCTCCGCCCGCCGCTGCGCGCCGGAGCCAGCAGCAGTCGCAGCATCCGGCCGTCGAGGAAACGGGAGAGCCGAGCCGGCGCATCCAGGAAGTCCAGTGCCGAGCGGGACGGTGGAGTGTCCACCACGATCAGGTCCCACTCGCCCCGGGCGTGCAACTGACCCAGCTTCTCCATCGCCATGTATTCCTGCGTGCCGGCGAAGGTCGAACTCATCGCCTGGTAGAACGGGTTCGCGAAGATCTCCGCGGCCTTCGTCGGGTCGGTGTGCTGCAACACCACGTCGTCGAAGGTGCGCTTCATGTCCAGCATCATGGCGTGCAACTCGCCGCCGGTGCTCTCGACGTCGATCCCCTTGACCTGGCGAGGGGTGTTGTCCAGCTCGGTCAGGCCCAGCGACTGGGCCAGCCGGCGGGCCGGGTCGATGGTGAGCACCACAGTGCGTCGGCCGTGGTGCTCGGCGGCCCGCAGCGCCAGCGCCGCGGCCGTGGTCGTCTTTCCCACTCCGCCGGCACCACAGCACACGACGATCCGCACGCCTGGGTCGGCGAGGATCTGGTCGACGTCCAGCTGCGGCGCCGCGTCTTCGGAAGGCACCAATCGAGCGTATCGGGCCGGTGGGTCCGCGCGCCCGTGCTGCGCTCAGGTGTGAGTCATTCGGCGCGGACGAGGGCCTGGGCCAGCGTCGCGAGCCCAGCCCGATCCACCCCGTCGGGCAGCAACGGCAGCTCGATCATCGGCAGCCCCAACTCCACCAGGTCGGCGCGGAGCGAATCTTCCAGTTCGCGCCGGATGAGCTGGTCGCGCGCCTCATCGTGCAACCCGGCCACGGTGTCCCGATCGGCCGGCAGCCCGGCGGCGACCAGCCCGCGCTTCAACTCGGCGGCGGTGACCGCCGCTCCGGCGGGCAGCGGCGGTCGGACTCCGTTGACGAGCACCTTCCCGACGCCGAAGCCGAGGGCGGTCAGGTCGGCGATCGCGTCGACCGTCTCCTGGATCGGCATCTCCTCCAGCAGCGTGACCACGTGCACCGCTGTCATCGGGGACCGCAGCAACGCGGCGACCCCCTCGCTCTGGGTCTTGATCGGGCCCACCTTGGCCAGCCGGGCCGTCTCCGCCGTCACGTTGAGGAACCGGCCGATCCGCCCGGTCGGCGGGGCGTCCAGCACCACCGCGTCGTACGCGCGCCGCTGCCCGTTCGTGCGGGTGGTGGCCTCCTTCACCTTGCCGGTGAGGAGGACGTCCCGCAGGCCGGGCGCGATGGTGGTGGCGAAGTCGATGGCGCCGAGCTTGCGCAGTGCCCGGCCCGCCGCGCCCAGTTTGTAGAACATGTCCAGGTACTCGAGCAACGCCTCCTCGGCGTCCACGGCGAGCGCGCGCACCTCACCGCCGTCCGGCGCGTCGGCGAGGTGGCGTTCCTCGTAGGGCAGCGGCTCGATGCCGAACAGTTGGGCGATGCCCTGCCGCCCCTCGACCTCGACCAGCAGGGTGCGCCGGCCGCCGGCGGCGAGCGCCATGGCCAGCGCCGCCGCCACGCTGGTCTTACCGGTGCCGCCCTTGCCAGTCACCACGTGGAGACGGGCGGGCCACCCGGTACCGGCCGGGTCGATCGGACGCTCAGCTGCACACACCCGTCGAGCCTATCCAGGCTGGGCGGTCAGGCGACCTCGCAGACCCACCAACCCGTCTTCTGCACCACAGTGAAGCGCAACTCCTGGTCGGCCACCTTCTCGTCGGCGGTGGTCATGGTGAGCCGGGTGGAGACGGTGGCCCGTTCCCCGGTCTGGTTGTCCACCTTCGGGGTGGTCCACCGGAAGCGCGGGTTCTGGTAGGTGGAGGCGTACTTCTCCACCTCGGCCACCTTCGCGGCGATCTTGTCGTCGTCGCGGGAAGCGGCGCAGACGTGACCGGCCGCCTTGGTCGCGTCGCGATCCTTGTAGACCGCGGTGAGGAACTCGTCGACGGCGACCGCCGGCTCCTTGGCGCCCTCGCCGGTCTCGGCGTCGCGCAGGGTCAGGAAGGCCACCACGCCACCCCCGACGCAGAGCACCATGATCACGACCAGGGCAATCGCCGCGATCAGCAGACCGCGCTTCTTCTTCGGCGCGGGCGTGCCCTGGTAGGGCGGATAGGCCGGCGGGGCCGGGGGGATCGACGAGGAGTTCGGGGCACCCGGCTGCGTCGGTGCGGCCGCCGAGGAGGGGCCGACAGGCCCTTCCGGCTGCCCGGCGCCGCCCAGTTGCCCGGGGAAGGCCGGCTGGCTGGGGCCGCTGGGCTGCCCGGGGAAGGCCGGTGAGGTGGGGGCGGCGGGGAGTGCCGGCTGGGCGGGGGAGGCGGGGAGAGCGAGCTGCCCGGGCGGCGGAGCGGGGGTCGGCTGGCTGGGGATGGTCGGCGCGCCGGGCTGACCGGCGGGATCCGGGTGGGCCGGCGGGTGAGCGGGTGTGCCGGCCTGGTCGCCGCTGGGCGGGTGGGTCATGTCGTTCCCCCAGGGGTGCGGCGCCCGCCGCCACCCCTGGCGCCGAGCGTGATCGAGCGGGCGGCCGGGCGCTGCGCGACCGTCCGACCGGAAGGGTAGCGGTCGATGACCGGATCGGTGTCGCCGCTGCCTGTCGAAGCGGGCCGGCGATCCGGTGAGCGGTACCCGCGCCGGTTTCGGTGTCGGGCCTCCGACCTGCGGTGTGTCGCATATGTGACTGTTGATGACCTCTTGTGCGCGTCCTGTTGGCGGGACCGCGGCCACAGACCTACCTTCGTCCCCGTGCGGGGGGCCGGAACGGACGAATGGGTCCGGGCCGGAAGCATGGTCCGAGAGGTACGACCGGAGGCAGTGCATGCGCGACGCGGACAACATCCCTCGCACCCAGTTCCCGACGAACGAGCGGCCTCGCCGGCTCGGGTCCGTGGTCGAGGCCGGCGGGCAGGTCACCAACCAGCCGATCAACGAACGGTCGTACCGCCGGATGCCGGAGCAGGCGGAGACGGCCCGGGTGCCGAGCCAGCCCGCCGAGCGGACCCGCGAGGACGACGAGCCGGGCTTCGTCATCCACCTGCCGATCCGGGTGCCGAATCTGGCGGCGGCGACAGTGCTGGCCGGCCGGGTCGCGGTGTCCCTTGGCTTCCTGCCCGAGTTGGACGCCGGCGAGACCACCGTCTCCAACGCCGACGATCAGAACAACCGGCACCGGGTCTTCTGTGACCTGCTGCTGCCCGACCGGTCCCGCTGCCCCCAGGGGTACGAGCACGAAGGGTGCTGCGGGGAGCTGCCGGCCGCGCCGGAGCAGCGTCCCGTACCTCGTCCGGCCAGCGGACCGTAGGCTGTCCCTCGAACAATTCCGCACCGAGAGGGAGCCCTTCAGCGATGCAGAAGTGGGAATACTCCACGGTCCCGCTGCTGGTCCACGCGACCAAGCAGATCCTCGACAACTGGGGCGAGGACGGGTGGGAGCTCGTCGCCGTGGTCCCCGGCCCGAATCCGGACCAGCTGGTCGCCTACCTGAAGCGGCCCAAGGCGTGAGCAACGGTCCGCACGCGAAGCTCGCCGAGCTGGGTCTCGAACTGCCCGAGGTCGTGCCGCCGGTAGCCAGTTACGTCCCGGCCGTGCAGTCCGGGCAGCACGTGTACGTTTCCGGCCAGTTGCCGATGGCCGAGGGCAAGTTGCTGGCGACCGGCAAGGTCGGCGCGGGGATCTCCGCCGAGCAGGCGAAGGATCTGGCCCAGCGGTGCGGGCTCAACGCGCTGGCCGCTGTCGACTCGCTGGTCGGCCTGGAGAACGTGGTCAAGGTGGTCAAGGTGACCG
>NZ_JBEYSL010000518.1:0-4597 GCF_040642735.1 Micromonospora sp. NPDC047753
GGCTGACCGGCACGGTCGTGCTGGCCAAGGCCGACGTCAAGCGCATCAAGAAGCTGCTCGGCCGCTGACGCGCGCCACCTTTACGTAATTAGGAGTTGAGATGGCACGCGTCAAGCGGGCTGTAAACGCCCAGAAGAAGCGTCGTACCCTGCTGGAGTCCGCGAGTGGTTACCGCGGGCAGCGCTCCCGCCTGTACCGCAAGGCCAAGGAGCAGGTGCTGCACTCGATGCAGTACGCCTACCGGGACCGTCGCGACCGCAAGGGCGACTTCCGGCAGCTGTGGATTCAGCGGATCAACGCGGGCGCCCGGGCCAACGGGATGACCTACAACCGTCTGATCCAGGGCCTGCGTCTGGCCGGCATCGAGGTCGACCGCAAGATCCTGGCCGACATGGCTGTCAACGACGCCGCCTCTTTCGCGGCGATCGTCGAGCTGGCCCGGGCTGCGGTCACGGCCGAGGGCACCGGCGGCGCGGCGGCTCAGGCCGCCTGATCCCCACGCACCAGAGCGAGGCGTCTCCCGTGTCGGCACCGCCGTTCGGGGGGCGCCTCAATCGTGCCGGAGGAGCGCACACCATGGCTTTCACCCCGCGTACCCCAAGGATTGTCGCCGCCCGCCGCCTGCAACGCCGCCGGGACCGCGACGCCACCGGCCGTTTCCTGGCCGAGGGCCCGCAGGCGGTCCGCGAGGCCCTCGCGCGGCCGGAGGTGGTCACCGAACTGTTCGGTACGACCACCGCGCTCGACCGGTACCCGGAGTTGGCCGCCACGGCGGCCCGCGCCGACGTGCCGGTCTCCGAGGTGACCGACGACGCCCTCGCGGCGCTGACCGAGACCGTCGCCCCACAGGGGCTGGTGGCCGTCTGCCGGCACCTGGACGTCTCACTGGAACAGGCCCTCGCGGGTGCGCCCCGGCTGGTGGCGGTGCTCGCCGAGATCCGCGACCCGGGTAACGCCGGCACGGTGCTGCGCACCGCCGACGCGGCCGGTGCGGGTGCGGTGATCTTCGCCGGGGACGCCGTCGACCCGTACAACGGCAAGTGTGTGCGGGCCTCGGCCGGCAGCCTCTTCCACGTCGACGTGGTGCGCGCCCCCGACCCGGTCGCGGTGGTCGACGCGCTGCGCGCCGCCGGGCTGTCGATCTTCGCCACCACCGGGTACGGCGACAACGACCTGGACGACCTGACCGACTACGGTCGGCTCGTCGGGCCCACCGCCTGGTTGTTCGGTTCCGAGGCGCACGGGCTGCCCGAGGAGCTGACCATCGCCGCCGACACCACGGTGCGGGTGCCGCTGTACGGGCGCGCGGAGAGCCTCAACCTGGCTGCCGCCGCAGCGGTCTGCCTGTACGCTTCAGCCAGAGCACAGCGCTGAGGGTGAACGCCTGCGGCGCGACTGACAGCAGGGGAGAGCGTCCGTCCATGAACGCGACACGGCGTTCGTTTAGCCAGCCCGCCGGTGTCGGCGGGCGGCGGGCCTGACCTGCTCCCTGCGCAACTCCTACCGGCGGGCTGCGGCACAGCCGCGCGTCCGTAGACTCGCTTCGCCGCCCCGACGAGGGCAGGCGCCGCCGTGAGGGAGTGCCCGTACGCCATGAGCTACCGCAACGATCCGTACGACCCGAAGCAGGTCGCCCTGCTCGACCCCGCCGCCCTGGACGAGGCCGTGGCGGACGCCACGAAGGCGTTCACGGCGGCGGCCGACCCGGACGCGCTCACCGCGCTGCGCCCGGTGCACCTCGGTGACCGGTCTCCGGTCTCCCTGGCGCGCCGGGAGATCGGCGCGTTGCCGCCGGCCGCGAAGTCGGACGCGGGCAAGCGGGTGAACGAGGCCCGCCGGGCGATCGAGACCGCCTACGCCGACCGCGCCGAGGTGCTGGAGCGTGAGCAGGCCGAGCGGGTGCTGGTCGAGGAACGGGTGGACGTCACAGTGCCCTACGACCGGCGTCCCCGTGGCGCCCGGCACCCGTTGAGCACCCTGATGGAGTCGATCAGCGACCTCTTCGTCGGGATGGGCTACGAGGTGGCCGAGGGGCCCGAGGTCGACCTGGAGTGGGTCAACTTCGACGCGTTGAACATCCCCGCCGACCACCCGGCGCGCGGGTTGATGGACACCTTCCACATCGCACCGGAGGGCTCCGGCCTGGTGCTGCGTACGCACACCTCGACGGTGCAGACCCGCACGATGCTCAGCCGCAAGCCGCCGATCTACGTGATCGTGCCGGGTCGCGTCTACCGCACGGACGAGATCGACGCCACCCACAGCCCGGTGTTCCACCAGGCCGAGGGCCTGGTGGTCGACAAGGGCATCACCATGGCCCACCTGCGGGGCACGCTGGACCACTTCGCCCGGGCGATGTTCGGCCCGGAGGCGAAGACCCGGTGGCGGCCGCACTACTTCCCGTTCACGGAGCCGTCGGCGGAGTTCGACGTGTGGTTCCCGGAGCACCGCGACGGCCCGCAGTGGGTCGAGTGGGGTGGCTGCGGCATGGTGAACCCTCGGGTGCTGCGCGCCTGCGGCGTCGACCCGGAGATCTACTCCGGATTCGCCTTCGGCATGGGCATCGACCGGACCCTGATGGTCCGGCACGGGGTCAGCGACATCCGCCATCTCTTCGAGGGCGACGTGCGGTTCAGCCGCGCGCTCGGGACCGGGGCGTAGGCGATGCGGGTACGAGACACGGGAACGGTGGTCTGAAGTCATGCGAGTTTCTGTTAGTTGGCTGCGGGAGTACGTCGACCTCCCCGCCGACCTGCCCACCGGTGACCTGGAGCAGGCCCTGGTCGACCTCGGTATCGAGGTCGAGTCCGTGGTGGACCTTCGCGAGAGCGTCACCGGGCAGCTCGTCGTCGGCGAGGTGCGCGAGATCGAGGAGCTGACCGGCTTCAAGAAGCCGATCCGGTTTTGCCGGGTGGACGTGGGTGCCGCCAACGGCACCGGCGAGCCGCAGGAGATCGTCTGCGGGGCGCGTAACTTCGCCGTCGGTGACCGGGTGGTGGTGATCCTGCCCGGTGGTGTGCTGCCCGGCGGGTTCGCGATCGGCGCCCGTAAGACGTACGGGCACAACTCGGCCGGCATGATCTGCTCCGCCAAGGAGCTGGGCCTGGGCGACGACCACTCGGGCATCATCGTGCTGCCGCCGGACGGCGCGGCCAAGCCGGGCGACGACGCGCGGCCCGTCGTCGGCCTGGACAACGTCGTGTTCGAGCTGGAGATCACCCCGGACCGGGGGTACGCGCTGAGCCTGCGCGGCCTGGCCCGGGAGCTGTCGCACGCGTTCGACGTGCCGCTGCGTGATCCCGCCCTGGTGCCCGCCCCGGCGGGCACCGAGACGCCGGCGTACCCGGTGGAGGTGCGCGACACGGTCGGCTGCGACCGGTTCACCGCCCGCCTGGTGCGGGGCGTCGACCCGGGCGCGCCCACGCCGTCGTGGATGGCCCAGCGGCTCGTCACGGCCGGCATCCGCAGCATCTCGCTGCCGGTCGACATCACCAACTACGTGATGTTGGAGCTGGGCCAGCCGATGCACGCCTTCGACGCCGACCGGATCGCCGGGCCGCTGGTGGTCCGTCGCGCCGAGGCGGGGGAGAAGCTGACCACCCTGGACGGGGTCAGCCGGGTGCTCACGGCCGACGACATGGTGATTTGCGACGACACCGGGCCGATCTCCCTCGCCGCGGTGATGGGCGGTGAGACCAGCGAGGTCGTCACCGGGGTCACCACCACTGTGCTCTTCGAGGCGGCGCACTGGGACCCGGCGATGGTCGGGCGCACCGCCCGTCGGCACAAGCTGTTCAGCGAGGCCGCGAAGCGCTGGGAGCGGGGCGTCGACCCGGCCGTGCCGCTGGTCGCGCTGGAGCGTGCCGTGCGGCTGCTCACCGAGCACGGCGGTGGCACCCCGAGCGTGGAGATCCTGGACATCGACCACGTCAGGCCGCGTACCCCGATCAGTCTTCCGGCGGACCTGCCGACCCGGCGGGTCGGTGTCGAGTACCCGCCGGCGCGGGTGGTCGCCCTGCTGGAACAGGTGGGCTGCACTGTCGCGCAGGGCGCGGACCGGTTGTCCGAGGACCCGGGCGCGGTTGGCGTGGCCAGCGGCGTCGGGACGGTGCTGAGCGTCACCCCGCCGACCTGGCGGCCCGACCTGACCGACCCGGCCGACCTGGTCGAGGAGGTGGTCCGCCTCGACGGGTACGACCGGGTGCCGTCGGTGCTGCCGACCGCGCCCGCGGGGCGCGGTCTGACCCCGCGGCAGCGTCGCCGCCGGGCCGTCGCCGGGTCGCTGGCCGAGCGGGGGTACGTGGAGGTGCTCGCGCACCCGTTCGTGTCACCGGAGCTGGCCGACCAGCTCGGCCTGCCGGCCGACGACCCGCGTCGGCCCGCGGTGCGACTGGCCAACCCGCTGTCCGAAGAGGAGCCGCTGCTGCGCACCACGCTGCTCGGCCCGCTGCTCGGCATCCTCAAGCGCAACCTCGGCCGGGGTCACCGCGACCTCGCCCTCTACGAGATCGGTGCGGTCTTCCACCCGCGCGTCGGTGCCGGCAGCCCGCCGGCGATGGGCGTGGACCGGCGTCCCACCGACGAGGAGTTCGCCGCC
>NZ_JBEYSL010000519.1:0-4591 GCF_040642735.1 Micromonospora sp. NPDC047753
CGGCGACGCCGAACTGGACGAGGGATCCAACCACGAGGCGATCGCGTACGCCGGAGCGACCGGCCTGGACAGCCTCACCGCTGTCGTGGTCGACACTGCTCGGCCTCTGCACGATCCTGCTGGTCACCGGCATGAGCAAGATCGACCCGGCGCTGTACGAGGCTCCTGCATCGCATTGCCGACGCCACGGTGCCGCCGCGACGCGAGCAGGTGCCGCCGAGTCTCGTCGTTCGCGCGTCGAGCGCCGCGACCCTGCCGGTCCCTCGACCCGCCGGCCCACCCACCACCCACCCGTCCAGCGAAGGGGTGACCGCATGACCACCCTGACCGAGCGGCCGGACGTCGAACGGGCCGAGCCGGCCCGCCGGCGCAACCGGTTCCGCTCCGACCGCACCACCATCTACCTCCTCCTGCTGCCGTCGCTGCTGCCGATCCTGGTGCTGTCGGTGTTTCCCCTGCTGCGGGGCATCTACCTCGGCTTCACCGACGCCCGCGCCGGTCGCAACGTCGAGGTCAGCTTCACCGGCCTGGCCAACTACCGGGACCTCCTCGGCGACGAGCTGTTCTGGAACTCGTTCAAGATCGGCCTTCTCTGGGCGGTCGGGGTGACTGTGTTGCAGTTCCTGCTCGCCCTCGGGCTGGCGCTGCTGCTCAACCAGCAACTGCGGTTCCGAGGCGTGGCGCGGGTGCTGGCCGTCGTGCCCTGGGCGATGCCGCCCGTCGTCGTCGGCATCCTGTGGAAGCTCGTCTACCACCCCGACGCCGGCCTGATCAACGAGTTCTTCCACCGCGTCGGCGCCGACGGACTGCGGACGAACTGGCTGGGCGACTTCAGCACCGCACTGCCCGCGGTGATCATCGTCGGGGTCTGGGCGGGCATGCCGCAGACCACTGTCGTCCTGCTCGCCGGCCTGCAGGGTGTGGGTCGCGAGCTGCACGAGGCGGCGGCGGTGGACGGGGCCAGCACCTGGCACCGGTTCCGGCACGTCACGCTGCCCGCGCTGGCGCCGGTGATCGTGGCGATCACCTCGCTGGACTTCATCTGGAACTTCAACTCGTTCGGCCTGGTCTACGTGCTCACCGCCGGTGGGCCGGGCGGCAAGACGATGCTGCCGATGCTCTTCGCGTACGAGGAGGCGTTCCGCTACGGCAACTACGGCTACGCGGCGGCACTCGGCAACGTCATGGTCGTGATCATCATCGCGCTGCTCGCGGTCTATCTCCGTCGCCGGCTCAGGGAGGCGAACTGACATGTTCGGAAAACCGAGCCGCACGAGCCGGACGCTGCAGTATCTGGCGCTCGCCGGCTACCTGATCTTCCTCGGGTTCCCGCTGGTCTGGCTGCTCTCCACGGCGTTCAAACCGCCGCGCGAACTGGTACGCCTGCACCCGACGTTGATCCCGGACAACCCGACGCTGCAGAATTTCGTGCAGGCGTTCACCGAACAGGAGCTGGGCCGGGCGGCGCTCAACAGCCTCCAGGTCTCCCTCGCCTCGGCGGTCCTGACCGTGCTGGTCGCCATGCCGGCGTCGTACGCGTTGGCCCGGTTCCGCTCCAAGCTCGGCACCGCCGCGCTGGGCTGGGTGCTGCTGTCCCAGCTCTTCCCTTTCGTACTGCTGATCATCCCGATCTTCCTGGTGCTGCGGCAGGTCGGTCTGGCCAATACGCACGCCGGGCTGGTGCTGATCTACGTGGTCTGGGCGCTGCCGTTCGCGCTGTGGATGTTGCAGGGCTTCGTCCGCAACATCCCGAGGGAGCTGGAGGAGGCAGCGTCGGTCGACGGCGCCACCCGGGTGCAGGTCCTGCGGCGGGTGGTCTTCCCGCTGCTCGCTCCGGGCCTGGTCGCGACCGCGTTGTTCTCCTTCATCTCGGCCTGGAACGAGTTCTTCTTCGCACTGGTGCTGATCAAGACCCCGGAGCTGGCCACCCTGCCGGTGGCGCTGGCCCGGTTCGTCGGCATCGAGGGCACCGCCCGGCTGGGTCCCCTGGCCGCGGGTTCGCTGCTGGCCACTCTGCCCAGCCTGATCTTCTTCGCGTTCATGCAGCGCCGGCTCTCGTCCGGGTCGCTCGCGGGCGCGGTCAAGGGCTGAACCGTCCCCCCAACCACCACCAAGGAGGTACCCCCCATGCTTCGTACCCGATTCCGCCGACTCGCGGCGGGCGCCGCGGTCGCGGTCGTCGGCCTCGGCGCGCTCACCGCGTGCGGCTCCGGCGGCGACGACGAGGCCGCGTCCGGCCCGGCCAAGCTGCGTTTCCTCAGCCTCGCCTGGCAGAAGGAGTCGCTTCAGGTCAACAAGGACCTGGTCGCCAAGTGGAACGCCGAGCACCCGGACATCCAGGTCGAGTACGTCCAGGGTGACTGGAACTCGGTGCACGACCAGTTGCTCACCTCCTTCGAGGGCGGCGACGCGCCGGACATCGTGCACTACGAGGCGTCCTCGATCGGGGAGTTCAGCAAGCAGGGCTACCTGGCCGACCTCTCCGACCTGGTCTCCGACGACCTGAAGGGGCAGATCGACAAGGGCATCTGGGACACCGCCACCGTCGACGGCAAGGTCACCGGCGTGCCGTTCCTGCTGGAGTCGCAGGTCGTCATCGCCAACAAGAAGCTGCTCGACGCCGCAGGTGTCGCGGTGCCGCCGGCCGACGGCGGCTGGACCTGGGACGAGTTCCAGAGCAACGCGCAGAAGCTCACCAAGCCCGGCCAGTACGGCGCGGCGTGGGCGTTGAAGTCGCCGACCAACCGGGTGCTCAACCTGGCGCTCAACTACGACGGCAAGTTCTTCTACGGCGACGGTGGACGCACCGAGGTCAAGGTCGGCGACGCGGAGAAGGAGATCCCGAAGCGGATCCACGACATGCTCTACACCGCCAAGTCCGCCTCCCCGGAGGCGCTCGGCATGAGCGGCGCGGACACCCTGCCCGGCTTCTTCGGCGGGAAGTACGCGATGCTGCCCGGCTCGGTGTCGCTGCGCCAGCAGATGGTCGAGCAGGCGCCGGCCGGCTTCGAGTGGGTCACCCTGCCCCCGATCAAGGGACTCTCCACCAAGCAGGCCGCCAACCCGCAGACGCTGTCGATCTCCGAGGACAGCAAGCACAAGAAGCAGGCCGCGCAGTTCCTGGAGTACTTCCTGAACCCGACGAACATGGCCGCCCTGGCCAAGGGCGACTGGCTGGTGCCGACCGGCAAGCAGGCCAACGAGCAACTGGTCAAGCTCACCGACGGCAAGCAGGGCTGGGACGTCGCCGCGGACAGCGCCGCGGACCTGACCGTCGCCCCGTTCCAGCAGGCCGACGGCTACCCGGAGTGGAAGACCAAGTACGCCACCCCGGCCCTCCAGCAGTACTTCGCCAACAAGATCACCCTCGATCAGCTCGGCACGCAGCTGGTCGACGGTGGCAAGCAGGTTCTGAGGTAACGACATGTCACTCTTGCTCGACACATCGGTTGGTTGCCTGGTCGGCGCCGCTGTCGGAGACGCCCTGGGTGGCGCCACCGAGACGGCGTTGCCCGAGCAGATCCGTGCCCGCTTCGGCGGCTGGGTCGAGGGCATCGTGCCCCCGTACCACGCCGACTGGGCCACCGCGCGACCCCTCGCGCCCTACCACAAGGGCGACGGGCACCTCACCGATGACACGTTGATGACCCACGCCCTGGTCCGCGCCTACGCGGCCAAACGGGACCACCTCGATGCCTTCGACGTGGTGGACCTGCTGGTTCCCGACCTGATCGAGCGGGTGGTGTACATCCCCGACCTGGAGCGCGACGGGGTGACCTTCCACCGGCTCGCCGCCGCCGAACGGTGGCTGGTCACCCGACTGCACCACGCCCACGCGGACCCCCGCGAGGCCGGGGTCGGCAACATCGTCAACTGTGGCGCGGCCATGTACATGGCACCTGTCGGCATCGTCAACGCGGGCGACCCGGCCGGGGCGTACGCCGAGGCGGTGGAGATCGCCGGCGCGCACCAGCACAGCTACGGGCGGGAGGCCGCCGCCGTGTTCGCGGCCTCGGTCGCGGCGGCCGCGACCCCCGGCGCGGGCGTCGAGGACGTCGTCGCGGCGGCGCTGGACCTGGCCCGCGACGGCACCCGCGCGGCCATCGACGCGGTGGTCAAGGAGGCCCGCGGTCACCACGACTGGAAGCAGGCCATCCCGGCGCTGCGGGCCGCGGTCGCCCCCTACGACACGGTGGGGGAGGAGTACCGCAGCCCCGGCCTCGGCGCGCGGCGGCCCAGTCGCCTGCACGCCATCGAGGAGCTGCCGGTGGCTCTCGGCATGCTCGTGGTGGCGGGCGGCGACTTCCGGGCCGCGGTGCTCGGCTCGGTCAACTACGGCCGGGACGCCGACTCCACCGCCACCATGGCCGCCGCCATCGCCGGGGCGCTCGGGGGCGCCGACGCGGTGCCGGCGGAATGGTCCGACGTGGTCGCCACCGCCTCAAGGACCGACCTGGTGGAACCGGCCCGGGTTCTCGCGACGGTGGCCGGCGAGGGTGATGTCGCGGTGTCCGGACCTCCGGGACAGCGCGACTTTCATGTACGCGAGTGGATCACGCCCAGTATCAGAGGGTTTGCTGCCGTGAGCCAC
>NZ_JBEYSL010000520.1:0-4573 GCF_040642735.1 Micromonospora sp. NPDC047753
CGGGCACCCGGACGCGGAGCGCATCCGTCGTCGGCTCACGGACGCCGACCGGCTGTGACCGGCCGGCGGCTCCCGACGACAGCGACGACCAGCAGGATCACTGACAGGAACGGAAACCAGTCTCCCGTACGCGAATAGACAGTGCGCCACCCTGCCGTCGGCGCGGCGCTGACCAACAGCTCAGCGTCACCGGCGGTGGTCTCACCCAGCATCCTGCCGCCGGGGTCGGTGACCGTCGGACGGCCGAACGCCGCGGCCCGCACCACGACGAGGCCGTTCTCCACGCCCCGGACCAGTGCCATCCGACCGTGCAGCCAGCCATCGGAGGTGAAGTCCAGGGCGGGAACGAGCAGCACCGAGGCGCCCTGCGCCCGATACCGCCGGACCAGGCCGGGATAGTCGAGGTCCTTGCAGATCGCGACGCCGAACCGCCCCTCGACGACCACCTCGCCGTCACCCGGCGTCAGCCAGTCTTCCAGGCCCGGGATGAGATGCTGCTTCTCGTAGGTCGCGACGGTCCCACCCGGTTCGAGCACCAGCGCGACGTTGCTCGCCCTGCCGGCCCGTTGCCGCACCGCGCCGACGACGACCTGAGCGTCGGCCTGGCGGAGCGCGGCCACGAGCACGGGCATGGTCGTGTCCGACACGGCGAACACCTTCTCCGGCAGCACGACGATCCGTGCCCCACGGGCAACCAGACCTTCGACCCGTGCGGCGTAACGGGTGAGCAGGTCACGGCCGGGCGGCTCGTCGATCGGGAGCCCGTCCTCGGGTTGCCGCAGGGCCACCAGGCCGACGGTCACCCGCTCGGCCGGGTCGGGGGAACGGCTCAGCGACCAGGCCGACCATCCGCCGGCGCCGAGCAGGAGGACGAGCAGGCAGGTCAGGGCGGGGCGTGTGCTCGCGCGCAGGGCGGCGAGGGCGACAGGGACGGCGAGCAGCAGGTAGGTGACGCCCCAGACTCCGGTGAGCGCGGTCAGCTGGATGACCGGGCGGACGTCGGCCTGGGTGTAGGCGAGGCTCCACCAGGCGCCGTGCGGCAGCAAGCGGGACGCGGCGTACTCCCCCAGCACCCAGAGCGAGGGCACCGCGAGGACGGCGAGGACGGTTCGTCCGCGCAGCAGCAGTGCGCGGGCGAGCAGGACCGTTCCGGTCGCCAGACCGATGCCGAGCAGGACCACACCGGCGACCACGGGGACCGGTAGTCGCAGGGTGCCGAGGTAGTAGCCGAGCACGCCGCACTGACCGATCGACCAGGCGAGGGCGGTCGCGCACAGCGCGGTCCGCGGGCGTACCCGCGTCGAGGCGAGGATCAGCGGGAGCGGGGCGAGCCAGGTCAGCGCGGGGACAGGGTGCAACCCGGTGCCACCGAACCAGAGCAGGCCACTGAGGAGCGTGGCGAGGATCGTCATCATGTGTCGAGCGTGTGGCGCGGGCGGCCGGGACGGATCGCCCGGTGAGCCGGGATCGATCTGGTCCCGTGGAGGGAGGCGTCGGCGCGCCGGGTCGGACGATACTGCGGACGTGAAGCGGTACGTCAATCTCGCCGTCACCGTGGCCGCCGTCGCCGCGACGGTGCTGCCCGCCCTGCTCGGCGGGCCACGTGCCTGGTGGGTGCTTCCGCTCGCGGTCGCGTCGTCGGTGCCGGTGCTGTGGCGGGACCGGGCGTTGCTTTGGGTCGCCCTCGTCGTGGGCGTCGCCACGACCGTCTCCGCCTCGCTCGGCGCTCCCCCACTGCTGCCGGTCGGACCGCTGGTCTGCCTCTACACGTTCGCGGCGCGCGCCTCCCTGCCGATCCGCCTGCTCGGCGTCGCGCTCACCGCCGCCGGCCTGCTGGTCTCGCTGCTCTACCCCCGCCCGGACGTGGAGGTGCTGCGTTACCTGTCGGTCGCCTACCTCTTCGCGTACGCGTTGGGCACCAGCACCCGGGCCCGCCGGGCCCAGGCCGCGGCCCTCGCCGAACGTGATCGTCGCGTCGCCGGTGAACGTACGGCGGCGGTGCTGCGCGAGCGCACCCGCATCGCCCGCGACCTGCACGACATCCTGACCCACGCGGTCGGTGTCATGATCGTCCAGGCGGAGGCGGGTCCGCTGCTGGTCCGCCACCAACCGGATCGCGCCGATGCCACGTTCGCCACGATCGCCGCCACCGGCAGGGACGCGGTCGTTCAGCTCCGCCGCGCGGTCGGCAGCCTGTACGAACCCGCCGACGAACCACTCGACCAGCCGGGTCTGGACCATCTTCCCGTCCTCGTCGAGCGGGTCCGTGCCGCCGGCCTCGACGCGGTGCTCACCGTCTCGCCGTCCGGAGGTGCCGTCGCGCCACCGCCCCCGGACGTCGGGGTGGCCGCCTACCGGATCGTGCAGGAGTCCCTCACCAACGTGGTGCGGCATGCCGGGGCCCGATCGGTGCGCGTGCGACTGGACCACGCGGCGAACTCGCTGATGGTGTCGGTCACCGATGACGGCTGCGGCCACCAGGCGTCCGAGAGCAGCCGGCCCGGGTACGGGATCGTCGGCATGCGCGAGCGCGCCCACGCCTGCGGCGGCACTCTGCGCGCCGGCCCGGCCTCCGACGGTCACGGCTTCACGGTGACCGCCACACTGCCGCTGCCGGCACCGGCGGTGGTCTGATGGTGC
This sequence comes from Micromonospora sp. NPDC047753, assembly GCF_040642735.1. Lineage (NCBI taxonomy): Bacteria > Bacillati > Actinomycetota > Actinomycetes > Micromonosporales > Micromonosporaceae > Micromonospora > Micromonospora sp. NPDC047753. The sequence continues at coordinate 2,641 of NZ_JBEYSL010000520.1, forward strand.
GGGTCGTGCTCGCCGATGACCAGGATCTGTTCCGGGCGGGGTTCGCCACCATCCTCGGCGTCGAGCCGGACATCGAGGTGGTCGCCGAGGCCGCCGACGGCGCGGCGGCCGTGTGGGCCGCCCGCGAACACCGTCCCGACGTCGTCCTGATGGACATGCGAATGCCCGTCCTCGACGGTGTCGCCGCGACCCGCCAGGTCTGCGCGCTCACCCCGAGCCGGGTCCTCGCCCTGACCATGTTCGACAGCGATGACTACCTGTACGCGGCCCTGCGGGCCGGGGCCAGCGGCTTCCTGCTCAAGGACGCTCCCCGAGCCGACCTGGTGAACGCGGTCCGTGTGGTCGCGGCCGGGGACGCGCTGCTCGCTCCCGCCGTGACCGCCCGGGTGATCGGCGAACTGCACCGGCGCGGCCATCCGGACCCGGCCCGGGCCGCCGCGGTGACCGCTCTGACCGCCCGGGAGACGGACGTGCTGCGCCTGATCGCGGCTGGTCTGTCCAACGCCGAGATCGCCGCCCACCACCACCTCAGCGAGCACACGGTGAAGACGCATGTCGGCAACCTGCTCACCAAACTGCACCTGCGCGATCGCGCTCAGGCGGTGATGATCGCCTACGAGTCGGGCCTGGTGATTCCCGGTCAGTGACGGGGCCGGCCGGCGGGCCCGCTGCTCGGGCGGGCCGCCGGCCGGGGGTATTCCAGTTACAGGGTGCGGGCCAGCCGGTCGGCGAGCGTCCGGGTGAAGCGGGCCGGGTCGGTCAGCTCACCGCCCTCGGCGAGCACCGCCAGGCCGTAGAGCAGCTCGGCGGTCTCGGTCAGGGCGGCGGTGTCGCTGCCCTGCTCGTGGGCCTTACGCAGCCCGGACACCAGCGGGTGACCGGGGTTGATCTCCAGGATCCGCTTGGTGCTGGGGATCTCGTGCCCCATCGCCCGGTACATCTTCTCCAGGGTCGGGGTGAGGTCGTGGGCGTCGCCGACGACGCAGGCCGGTGAGGTGGTCAGCCGCGACGACAGGCGGACCTCCCGGACGCTGTCGGTGAGGGTGGTCCCCAGCCAGTCGAGCAGCCCGGCGAACTCCTGTCGCTGCTGCTCGCGCTCGGCCTCGGCCTGCTGCTTCTCCTCGTCGGTGTCCAGGTCGATCTCGCCCTTGGCGATCGAGCGCAGTGGGCGCCCGTCGTACGTGCCGACCCGCTCGACCCACACCTCGTCGACCTGGTCGGTGAGGAGCAGCACCTCGTGCCCCTTGGCCCGGAACGCCTCCAGGTGCGGAGAGTTCTCGATGGCGGCCCGGGACTCGCCGGTGGCGTACCAGATGTCGGTCTGGCCGTCCTTCATCCGCGACACGTAGCCGGCCAGGTCGGTTGGCTCGTCCGGGTCGTTGGTGGAGTTCACCGACAGGATGTCCAGCAGGGTGTCCCGGTTGTCGGTGTCGTCGATCAGCCCTTCCTTGACCACGGCGCCGAACTCGGTCCAGAAGGTGCGGTAGCGCTCGGTGTGGTTGGCCTTGAGGTCCTTGACCGTGGCGAGGACCTTCTTGACCAGCCGGCGGCGGACGATCTGGATCTGCCGGTCCTGCTGGAGGATCTCCCGGGAGATGTTCAACGACAGGTCGTGCGCGTCGACCACGCCCTTGACGAAGCGAAGGTAGGTCGGGACCAGCGCCTCGCAGTCGTCCATGATGAAGACGCGCTTGACGTAGAGCTGGACGCCCCGGCGGCCCTGCGGGGAGAACAGGTCCAGTGGGGCGTGGCTGGGCAGGAAGAGCAGCGCCTCGTACTCGAAGGTGCCCTCGCCCTTCATGTGCACGACCTCGAGCGGGTCGGCCCAGTCGTGGCTGACGTGCTTGTAGATCGACCCGACCGGAGAAGAGGATGCCCGACGAGGGCAGGTGTGCGCGGTCGTCGGCCGGAGACCGCCAGCTCCGGACCGCCG
>NZ_JBEYSL010000521.1:0-4572 GCF_040642735.1 Micromonospora sp. NPDC047753
ACTGAGCGCTTGTCGTCGGCCGGGTCGCGGTAGACGGTGCCGAAACTGCGGTCCAGTTCGATGTTCGCCGCCAGGCCGCTGCGTAGATAGTCGGCCGTGCTCTTCGCCCGCTCGCTGTCGTCGCGAGTCAGACCCGCCACCCGATCGGGTGAGGCCAGTTGGGTGTCCTTCTGCTGCGCCACCCGCCACCCACCGACACCAAGAACGCCGGCACCGGCGAGACCGACCACCAGCGCGACCGTCCAACCGATCTTGCGTCGGCGTGACCAGCCGCCGGACCGCTCGTCGGGGTCGCCTCCGGAGTCCCGGGTGCTCAGCTGGATCGGCTCTTCGGTGAGCTCGACCGGCTCGCGGCCGCCGTCGCGCGACCGCTCGGTGAGATGTGCGTCGGACATAGCCGACACCGTACGCGAACGGCAGGTGGCGCACGTCAGGTCTGCGGAAGCCCTCCGTAGACTTGTCCGGTGACCGAGAGACTGGATGCCCAACGCCCCGACGCCCCGACCCTTGCCGGCCAGTACCAGCCCGGTGAGGTAGAGCAGCGACGGTACGAGCAGTGGGTAGCCGGCGGGCACTTCCGGGCCTCCGCCGACAGCGACAAGCCCCCTTTCACCATCGTCATCCCGCCGCCGAACGTCACCGGCTCGCTGCACATGGGCCACGCGTTCGAGCACACGCTGATGGACGCGTTGACCCGGCGTAAGCGGATGCAGGGCTTCGAGGCGCTGTGGCTGCCGGGCATGGACCACGCCGGCATCGCCACCCAGAACCTGGTCGAGCGTCAGCTCGCCGCCGAGGGGCTGTCCCGGCACGATCTCGGCCGGGAGAAGTTCGTCGAGCGGGTCTGGCAGTGGAAGGCTGAGTCCGGTGGCGCCATCCTCGGCCAGATGCGTCGCCTCGGCGACTCCGTCGACTGGGACCGCGAGCGCTTCACCATGGACGAGGGGCTGACGCGCGCCGTCCAGACGATCTTCAAGAAGCTCTTCGACGACGGTCTGATCTACCGGGCCAACCGGATCATCAACTGGTGTCCGCGCTGCCTCACGGCGCTCTCCGACATCGAGGTCGAGCACACCGACGACGACGGCGAGCTGATCTCGATCCGCTACAGCGACGAGGTCGTGGTGGCCACCACCCGGGCCGAGACGATGCTCGGCGACACCGCCGTGGCGGTGCACCCCGACGACGAGCGCTACCAGCACCTGATCGGCACCGAGGTCGAGCTGCCGTTGACCGGTCGCCGGATCCCGATCGTCGCCGACGCGCACGTCGACCCGTCCTTCGGCACCGGCATGGTGAAGGTGACGCCGGCCCACGACCCGAACGACTTCGAGATCGGCCAGCGGCACGACCTGCCCGCGCTGACAGTGATGGACGAGCGCGGCGTGATCACCGTGCCCGGCCCGTTCGAGGGGTTGGACCGGTTCGAGGCGCGACCGGCGATCGTGGCGGCGCTGCGGGAGCAGGGCCGGATCGTCGCCGAGAAGCGTCCGTACGAGCACGCGGTCGGGCACTGCTCGCGGTGCAAGACCACCGTCGAGCCGCGGCTGTCGCTGCAGTGGTTCGTCAACACCGCCCCGCTGGCCCAGGCCGCGGGTGACGCGGTGCGTGACGGCCGGGTCCGCATCGAGCCGGCCGAGCTGGCCAAGCGCTACTTCGCCTGGGTCGACAACATGCACGACTGGTGCATCTCGCGGCAGCTGTGGTGGGGGCACCGCATCCCGGTCTGGTATGGCCCGGCGGGTGAGATCGTCTGCGTCGGCCCTGACGAGGCGCCGCCGGCCGGCGAGGGCTGGCACCAGGACGAGGACGTCCTGGACACCTGGTTCTCCAGCGGCCTGTGGCCGTTCTCCACCCTGGGCTGGCCCGAGCAGACCCCGGACCTGGCGAAGTTCTACCCGACCAGCGTGCTGGTGACCGGGTACGACATCCTGTTCTTCTGGGTCGCCCGGATGATGATGTTCGGCCTCTACGCGATGGACGGCCGGCCGCCCTTCGACGTGGTCGCGCTGCACGGCATGGTGCGCGACCAGTTCGGCAAGAAGATGTCGAAGTCGTTCGGCAACGTGGTCGACCCACTGGACTGGATCGACCGGTACGGCGCCGACGCCACCCGGTTCACCCTGGCGCGGGGCGCGAACCCCGGCCAGGACGTCCCGGTCAGCGAGGAGTGGTGCCAGGGCTCCCGCAACTTCTGCAACAAGCTCTGGAACGCCACCCGGTTCGCCCTGATGAACGGCGCGCACACCACTGGTGACCTGCCCCCCACCGAGCAGCTCTCCACCGTCGACCGGTGGATCCTGTCCCGGTTGGCGCACGTCACCGCCGAGGTCGACGAGCAGTTCGAGGCGTACGAGTTCGCCAAGGTGTGCGACCTGCTCTACCACTTCGCCTGGGACGACGTCTGTGACTGGTACGTCGAGCTGAGCAAGCCGGTGCTCGCCGAGGGCGGTGAGCGCGCGGAGGCCAGCCGTCGGGTGCTCGGGCACGTGCTCGACCAGCTGCTGCGGCTGCTGCACCCGGTCATCCCGTTCGTCACCGAGGAGCTGTGGCTCGCGTTGACCGGCGGCGAGACGGTGCAGGCCGCCGCCTGGCCGGTGGCCGACCGGTCGCTGGTCGACGACGCCGCCGAGGCCGAGCTGGTCGGCGTTCAGCGGGTGGTCACCGAGATCCGCCGGTTCCGTTCCGACCAGGGGCTGCGGCCCACGCAGCGGGTGGCTGCCCGCCTGGACGGGCTGTCCGGCGCGGGTATCGCTGCCCACGAGCCGCTGATCCGTTCGCTGGTCCGGTTGGATCCGGCCGGTGACGACTTCCAGGCCAGCGCCACGTTGGCCATGCCCGGCGCGGTCGGTGTCGCGTTGGACACCCGGGGGTCGATCGACGTGGCGGCCGAGCGGGCCCGGCTGACGAAGGACCGCGCGGCAGCCGAGAAGGAGGTCGCGCAGGCCCGGGCGAAGCTCGACAACCCTGCCTTCACCGGCAAGGCCCCCGAGCCGGTGGTCGCGAAGATTCGCGGCCGGCTCGCCACCGCCGAGGCCGACCTGGTCCGGATCGACGCTGCTCTGGAGACACTGCCCTCGTGACCGACCGTACCGAATTTGCCGCCGTCGAGGCCGAGCTGAACGCCCGTGGCTTCACCCGCATGGTCTTCGAGCTGGACCGGATCGAGTCGCTGCTCGACCTGCTCGGCAGCCCGCAGCGGGCGTACCCGGCGATCCACCTGACCGGCACCAACGGCAAGACCTCAACCGCGCGGATGATCGACTCGCTGTTGCGGGCGCATGGCCTGCACACCGGGCGGTACACCAGCCCGCACCTGGAGACCGTCCGGGAGCGGATCAGCCTGGACGGGGAGCCGGTCAGCGAGGAGCGGTTCGCCTCGGTGTACCGGGAGATCAAACCGCTGGCTGAGCTGGTCGACGCGCGGTCGGACGAGCCGCTGACGTACTTCGACATGACCACCGCGCTGGCGTTCGCCACCTTCGCCGACGCGCCGGTCGACATCGCGGTGGTCGAGGTTGGCCTCGGCGGGGCGGAGGACGCCACGAACGTCCTCCAGGCCGGGGTCTGTGTGATCACCCCGATCGGGCTGGACCACACCGAGTGGCTCGGCGACACGATTCAGGACATCGCGCTGGCGAAGGCCGGCATCATCCACCCGGGGGCCACCGTGATCTCGGCGGCCCAGGAGGAGGAGGCAGCCGGTCCCCTCCTCGACCGCTGCGCCGAGGTCGGGGCCACCATCGCCCGGGAGGGCGGTGAGTTCGGCGTGCTGGGTCGGGCGGTCGCGGTCGGCGGTCAGGTGCTCACCCTCCAGGGGCTGGGTGGCGTCTACGACGATGTGTTCATTCCGCTGCACGGTGCCCACCAGGCGCAGAACGCGGCCATGGCGCTTGCCGCCGTGGAGGCGTTCCTGGGCGCGGGGGCCCGACGTCAGCTGGACATCGAGGCGGTCCGCGAGGGCTTCGCCTCGACCAGCTCCCCGGGTCGGTTGGAGCGGGTCCGTAACGCCCCGACCATCCTGCTGGACGGTGCGCACAACCCGCACGGCATGAAGGCCACCGTCACCGCGCTCCAGGAGGAGTTCGCGTTCAGCAAGCTGGTGGCCGTCATCGGCGTACTGGCCGACAAGGACGCCGAGGCGCTGCTGGAGCTGCTGGAGCCGGTGGTCGACCAGGTGGTGATCACCCGCAACAGCTCGCCACGGGCGATGCCGGTGGAGGAACTCGCGGCGCTGGCCGCCGAGATCTTCGGCGATGAGCGGGTCGACTCGGCCGAGGAGATGCCGGACGCCATCGAGTTGGCGGTGGCGTTGGCCGAGGAGGACGTCCCCGGTGAGCTGAGCGGGGTCGGGGTGCTGGTCACCGGGTCCGTGGTGACGGTCGCCGACGCGCGCCGGCTGCTGAAGCGATGACCAGCCCGGAGCGGGACCCGCACCCCACCGAGAACCCGACCGGCCCGCCGGTCGGGCAGCCGGCGAAGCCAACCGACTCCTCGCTCCACTTCTGGGCATCGCTCCCCTGCCCGTGATCACCATGCCACCCGCGCCGTTCCACCCCAGCGACAAGATTC
>NZ_JBEYSL010000522.1:0-4569 GCF_040642735.1 Micromonospora sp. NPDC047753
GGTCGAGAAAACGGTCGTCCAGAACCGGGCCCGCCCGCTACCACGCCACAGGCCGTAAGCCAACGCCAGTAGGAGAAGTACGCCTGTCAACCCGGTGGCAACGGATGGACCATTCGCAAACATCATCGACGCCGGGATGGCGGCGCCCACAAGCAGAATCACGGCGGCGACGGGGACCGGCACAGGAACGCGTCGTCGACTCTGCTCGATCATCGGCTCATGCCAGGCGTCATTCATTCGGTCCACCAGGCTGCGGCCCGCTACAGCACCACCGGGATCAGTTCGATGTCGCACATCGTCACGTGGGGCTCAACCAGTCGCTTGGCCTCCTCGACATCCTTCTCGGTGAGGAAGACGCCGAGGTTGTGCCACCTCCGACGGCCGTCCTGCTCGGTCAACGCAGTCAGCAGGTGCAGGTAGCGGTGTCGTTCCCGGCGTACGCCCTCTGGTAGGCCGGTGAGGAACGCCTCCGCCACCTTCTGTGGCGAGGCGATGTCCAGCTCGCCGCCGACTCCGCTGAGCGGCTTGACTGGCCACATCGGGTCGTACGGACTGAACGTGTTGAAGAACGAGGGCTGCACGTCCGACAGTTCGCCCTCGCACCACCCGACATTGGCGGTGATGACGTGGCCGGTCACCCCTTCGCTCTCCAGCACGAGCACCCTGGCATTCTCCGAGCGGTAACCGTCGTCACTGATGTCACCGCAGATCCGCGCGGCCTCGTCCCTGGTCGCGCACCGGATCACCAGCCCGCGGTACGCCGCCTGGATCTGCACGGCGTCGACCGGGTTGAACAGCACCTCGATCGTCGTCGAAAGCCGGCCGTGGCCCTCGGGCATCTGGTCCGCGCGCAGCAGGAGCTGGCCGTGCGTCGCCGAGTACGACCACAGCGCGAACAGCCGCTCGCTACGGAAGAGTTCGACACCCGGGCGGAAGTCCTCGTCACGGTGGAGCCAGACCTTCGACGTCATCTGGTCACCCTCCGCCCCCGCGACGGCGATCGTCAAGATCAGGATTCCGAAGCTCGGGTGCGACAACTGTTTGGTGCGGATCCCCTCGTCGGCTCGACGGTGCGGGCGTCAGGCACATGGTGGTCTGGCAGCGGAAAACACCTGCCGGCACCTCTCACCGCCCCTTCACCGTCGGTGAACCTCGTGCGGCTGGATGCGGGCCGTGCCGTTGGCGCGGGGCCCGAATCGTCAGCTTGAGAAGTGCCGATGTCCGGCTGTAGCGTTCTGCCAGTGGGACGGCTAGTGGACCGGCAGCGTGATCTCGCCGGGTGGTTGGTGACGCCGCTGTTCACCCTGATAGCCGCTCCAGTGTTGGCCTGCCTCGTCGGGGTGTTGGGGAGCCTCGGGGACCACAACGGTCCACCGGCGCTGTGCAAGGAGGCCATAGCAGAAAACATGTGCGAGGAGACCATCCTCGGGGTGGCCGGCTTACATGTGCTCATCTCAGGCGTCATGTGGTTGCTGCTCTGGGTCATTCCATGGTGGCGAGGTCTTCGCACGGTGCGCATTCTGCTGGCCGTCGCTGCGACCGTCGTCCTCGTACTCCTGCCGGTGCGGATGTTCCGCTGGTCCTGACACACCGCCCGCCGCTTGTCGTCTGCGGACATCTGGTTGCCCTGGTGTTGCTCGTCCTGGACGCGCGCCGTGAATGGAGTGCGTACGGGCGGGATGCTGCGACTTCCCGGCAACCTCTGTTCGGTGCCGGTCCGAGACCACCGGCGCCTGCGCAGGTGCCGGTGGTCTCGGCGCCCGCCAGCATCGGACGGGTGCGGCGGAGCTCCTGCACGACCTGCCTCGACCGAGGGCCGTCGTCGTGATCGGCCGGGGTCGTTGTCGCTCGGCCACAGGTTGGAGTTCGAGCTAGGCGCCGTATCCGCCGTCGATCCGGAGTACCGCACCGGTGACGTAGGAGGCCTCCGGGCTGGCCAGGAAGACGACGCCCGCGGCGATCTCCTCCCCCCTGCCGTAGCGCCCCATTGACGTCGTCGGAAGGAACACGGCTGCGGCCGGGCCGTCAGCCGGGTTGGCGTCGGTGTCGATGAATCCGGACTGGATGACGTTGACAGTGACGCCCCGGCCGGCCAGATCGCGGGCCACGCCTCGACTGAAGCCCTCGAGGGCCGACTTCGTCGCCGTGTAGTACGCCATCCCGGGGAAACCGGCCCGCATTCCCACACCCGAGCTGATGCTGATGATCCGCCCGTCATCCGGCAGCAGCGGCAACGCCTCCCGGATCGCGGCCGCCGGGCTCCTGTAGTTGGCGGTGAGCTGGCGCTCGATGGCGGCCTCATCGGGATCGACCTCGTCGATGCGGCCACCACCACCGATTCCCACGTTGTTGACCAGGATGTCGAGCCTTCCGAACTGCTCGACCACCTGGTGGATCAAGCCGGTCGCCTGCGTCACGTCCGTCTGGTCGGCCCGGAACGCCGCCGCGCGCACTCCCTTCGCCTCCAGGTCGGAGACCACGGCCTTGGCCCGATCCTCCGCGGCCACGTAGCTGATTGCGACGTCGGCTCCCTCGTCGGCCAGCGCCACCGCGATCGCGGTGCCGATCCCCCGCGATCCGCCGGTCACGATCGCCACCTTGTTGTCCAGCTTTCCCACTGCTGCCCACTTCCGCGTACGACGAGTTATTGACTGACCGGTCCACCATAAAGATTGTGGACCGGACGGTCAAGGATCCGTATCCTGGATCGCATGGCACGTCCGCGAGGGTTCGACGAGAAGCAGGTACTCAACGCCGTCCGTGATCAGTTCTGGAACGCCGGTTACGCCGCGACCTCGCTGGAGGACCTGATGCGGGTCAGCGGGCTGGGCAAAGGCAGCCTGTACGCAGCGTTCGGCGACAAGCGCCGGCTTTTCCTCCGGGCGCTGCGCGGCTACACCGACGACAACCACGACCACCTGCGCAAAGCCCTCACCGAAGCTCCGCGGGCCGTGGTCGCACTACGCACGATCCTTGAGCCACCGATCGGCGACCCGACCGGCGCCGGCAAACGGCGTGGCTGTCTGATGGCCAACAGCACCTTGGAACTCGGCAACGCCGACCCCGAAGTCCTCGATCACGCCCACCGCACGTACGAGACGTCCACCGCGCTGATCGGCGACTGCGTCGCCCGCGCCCAACGCGAGGGCGACCTACCCGCCGAGACGGATCCGATCGCACTGGCGCGCGCACTCCTGGCCGCGCAACAAGGCCTGCTGTTCATGAGCTGGACCGGCATGGACACGGCGACGCTCACCGCCACAGCACGATCACTCGCCAATCAACTCCTACCGGATCCCCACGACGGCTGAACCGGCCGGGGTCGAGGGAGCAGCGGAAGCACTTCTCGGCATCTCCCACCGCTCCCGCGCTGGCGGCGGATCTCCTCGTCGGGCAGCCGTAGACCGTCCAGCCTGGTAGCGCGGACCGCCTTGACCGGGCGGCGGGTCGTGCTGCTGCGGACTGAGGGCGTCGGCCCGGACCTCGACGCGTTCCGTCCGGGTCATAGGCAGCATGGCTGACCAGCAAAACGGCTGGTGGGGCGGGCGGGGCTCGAACCCGCGACCGAGGGATTATGAGTCCCCTGCTCTAACCGGCTGAGCTACCGCCCCGAAACACCGCGCCGGATCTTATCCCGCTCGGCGATCAGCAGCCAGCATCAAGCCGGCCGGTGCCCACGCCTGCGCCAGCACGATGGGCAACAGGAATATAACAGCGTGCTCGGGTACGACCGTCAGCCGGCGCGCAGCTCGTCCAGTACGGCGCTGGCGGCGCGCCAGCCGCTGGTGAGAGCACCTTGGATCGATGGGCTGTCCCGGTGGTCACCGGCCACGAAAAGGCCCTCTCCCATTGCCACCGGCTTGCGCAGCCGTCCCTGCGGCGGTGGCGCGGCGGGTAGCGCCTCGGGGATGGCCACTGTGGTGAGGTGGGTCCAGTCGGCGGTGGAACGGCCGTACAGCCGGGTCAACTCGGCCCGGATGGTCGGCTCGGGTGGGGCCGTCGGGCCGACCACCGAGGTGGCGATCAGGTGCCGCCCGGTGGGCGCGTACGTCGTGGCGGCGTTGCTGAGCACCACGGTGTTGGCGACGAGTTCGCTTCGCTCGCCGTCGACGAGCAGGATCGGCTCGGTGAGCGGCGGCTCAGGGGTGCTGTGGTAGTAGGTGGTGTAGCTGTGCATGCGTACCGTCGCCAGGGCTGGCAGCAGCGCGGCCGCGGCGGGCGGGTCGACGGCGACCACGACGGCCCGGCAGCGGATGTCGCCGGCCTGGGTGCGGACCCGGCCCGGGGTGACCTCGGCGACCGGGGTGTTCAGGTCGAGCAGGTCGGCGGGCAGCGGCGCGGCGATGGCCCGGGGCAGCGCGGCCATTCCTTCGGCGGGCAGGCCGATCCGGCCGCGGGCGAAGGAGCGCAGCACCATCGCCAGCACGTGGCTGGAGGTGGAGAGTTCCCGGTCGATGAACACACCGGACAGGAACGGCAAGAGCGAGGTCGGCGGGCAGTTGGCCGTCCACTTCGGTGACGAGGGCGGGTTCGACCTGGAGATTCTTGAGCTGGACCCGGCTGGTCGGG
>NZ_JBEYSL010000523.1:0-4536 GCF_040642735.1 Micromonospora sp. NPDC047753
GCCAACCCGGACGACTTCGGCGCGACCCACCCGGCGGTGCAGGCCCGCGCAGCCATGGGCCCGAAGTTCCTGGCGGCGGTGGACCGGATCGCGGGCGTGGGCAGGACGTTCCGGATCACCGCCCGGCGCCCCAGCAACGGCGGCTAGGTTCGTCCCGGGTCGGTCGCCGCTGCCGGCGGCCGGCCCGGCGTGGCGACCACCGAGGCACGGTTCGGTCCGGGTGACTACCGTGTAGGGCGGACACGTCGGAGGGACGGCAATGGCACGAGCGCAGAACACGGACGTCGAACGGTCGCTCGGGCGGCGGATGCGAGGCGCCGCCGGCCTGGCCGCGCTGGCCGGCCTGGCCTGGGTCGCCCGGGATGTGCCGGCGGCCCTGGGTGGCCGGCTCAGCGGGGCACGGGCCGAACGGGCGGCCGGCTCGCCGCAGTTCCGCGAGGGCACCTTCCACAACCGGGCCGGCACCCGCACGATGGTCGCCGAGCCGGGGCGCAACCTGGTCCGCGAGCTGATCTTCGGCAAGCAGAAGCGGCGTCCGACCGCGGCCGTCCCGCTGCTGCGCCCCAGCGCCGACGGGCCGGAGGCCGCCGACGAGCTCAACATCGTCTGGTACGGCCACGCCTCGACGCTGATCGAGATCGAGGGCCGGCGGGTGCTGCTCGACCCGGTCTGGAGCGAGCGGTGCTCCCCCTCGGGTCTGGTCGGCCCACGCCGGCTGCACCAGCCACCGGTGGGCATCGACGAGCTGCCCCCGCTGGACGCCATCCTGATCTCGCACGACCACTACGACCACCTCGACATGGCCACCGTGCGGGCGCTGCTCGCCGGGCAGTCCGCGCCGTTCCTGGTGCCGCTCGGAGTGGGCGCGCACCTGGACCGCTGGGGCGTACCCGCCGAACGGATCATCGAGCTGGACTGGTCCGAGTCGCACCGGGTGGCCGGCCTGGAGATCACCGCCACCGCCGCCCAGCACTTCTCCGGACGCGGGCTGCGCCGCGACGGCACGCTCTGGAGTTCGTGGGTGGTGGCCGGGGCGCGCCGCAAGGTCTTCTACACCGGCGACTCCGGTTACTTCGACGGCTACGCCGAGATCGGCGCCGAGCACGGGCCGTTCGACGTGACGCTGATGCAGATCGGCGCGTACGACCGGGCCTGGCCGACGATCCACATGTTCCCGGAGGAGGCGGTCAGCGCCCACCTCGACCTGCGCGGCGGGCTGTTCGTGCCGGTGCACTGGGCGACCTTCAACCTGGCCCTGCACGACTGGTCCGAGCCGGTCGACCGGCTGTGGGCCGAGGCGAAGGCCCGCGACGTACGCCTCGCCGTGCCCCGCCCCGGCGAGCGGGTCATCGTCGACGAGCCGCCCGCCGTCGACGGGTGGTGGCAGGCCGTCGCCTGAGGCAGGCCACACCAGGCATCGCCGGAGGTAGGCCGTCGCAGGATCACCTGAGGCGGCCGTCGGGTCAGAGCACGAACGCGTCGGTCCAGAGCGCGCCGGACCGGCCGGAGAGCGCGTCGAGCATGGCCACCGCCTGACCGTCGGTGAGCTGCGCGACGAAGTCGACGATGGCCCGGCCCCGGGCGCGACCGATCCGGTCCGGGGTACGCGGGTGCAGCTCCGCCTCGGCCAGCTCGACCAGGTCGTGCAGCCGGCGGGGCAGCCGGGACTCCTCCTCCGGGTCGAGCAGCCACTCCCAGAGCGCCTCGACCAGGGTGCCCAGCAGCCGGGCCTGGCCGCGCTGATGCAGGGCGAGGTCCGGGCGGGCCAGCACGAACCGGTGGTGGACGAACTTGAGCACCTGCACCTCGTGCCACTGGGCGCAGCCCAGCAGCACGTGCCCGGAGCGCACCGACGGTTGCTCGGTGACCGTGATCGCCTCGACGAAGCGGGTGGACCAGCGGGCGGAGAACCGGGCCACGTACTGCTCGGCCTCGATCGAGCCGTCGAACGGCATCGCGAGCAGCCCGTCCACCAACTCCTCGCGGACGTGCTCGACGGCGGCGGCGAACGCGTCGTCGTCGGCGATCCAGGCGTCCTTGCGGTGCAGTTGCCGGCGTAGCCGCTCGATCGCCGCCCCGGGTCGCCGGGCAGCCGTGGCCAGCGCAGCGTCGGTGATCGCCCGCAGCTGCGCGCTCTCGCGCTGCCAGGCCATCAACTCCGCGGAGACCGAACCCTGCTGGAGCACCCCGACCCGGTAGAAGTCCTCCACGTCGTGGATGGCGTACGCGATGTCGTCGGCGGTGTCCATCACGGACGCCTCGACGGTCTGCTGCCAGTCCGGGATGCGGTCGGCGAACGGTGCCCGGGCCTGCCGCAGATCGTCCAGCTCGGTCCGGTACGCGCCGAACTTCGACGACCCGCTCTCCGGGTCGTCCGGCGGCGGGGTGGCGCCGCGCGGCGGCGGGTCCATGGTGCGCGGGTGCGGGTCGGGGTGGTCCAGGCGGGTCCACGGGTACTTCAGCATTGCCGCGCGGACCGCCGCGGTCAGGTCCAACCCGGTGGTGGCCGCGCCACGGATCTCGGTGCTGGTGACGATGCGGTACGACTGCGCGTTGCCCTCGAAACCGTCGGAGAGGCCGAGACGCTGGCGGGCCAGCCGGTCCAGCACCCGCTCCCCCAGGTGCCCGAACGGTGGGTGGCCGAGGTCGTGGGCGAGCGCCGCCGCCTCCACCACGTCGGGGTCGCAGCCACCGAGCTTGTCCAGCAGGTCACGCCACCGTTCGTCGGCTCCCAACCGCTCGGCGACCGCCCGGGCCACCTGGGCGACCTTGAGGCTGTGGGTGAGCCGGTTGTGCACCAGCAGCCCGGAGCCGACCGGGCTGATCACCTGGGTGACACCACCGAGGCGGGCGAAGAACGGCGAGCCGACGATCCGGTCCCGGTCGGCACGGAACGGGTTGGCCGTGAGGTCGCCGAGGGCCCGGGCGCTGCCGCCGAAGAGCCGCCGGGCGCGCGGCTCCGCAGCAGATTCCATGATCGCAACGCTAGCGCAGGCCCGACGGGACCGCCGCCGGTCACCCCGGCCGGGCGCCGCGGTTCGGTCCCCCGCCCTGGGCCGGGCGCGGCGACAGCGACCGGGGCCGCCCGGCAGAATGCAACCGGTACCCACTCCCGAAGGCGGATCGAGATCGTGACCCAGTCTGTTCATCAGCGGATCGCCGACGAGCTCGGCGTGGCCGAGCGTCAGGTGCGGGCGGCCGTGGAGCTGCTCGACGGCGGCTCGACAGTGCCGTTCATCGCCCGCTACCGCAAGGAGGCCACCGGCCTGCTCGACGACACCCAGCTGCGCACCCTGGAGGAGCGGCTGCGCTACCTGCGCGAGCTGGACGAGCGGCGGGCCGCGGTGCTGGAGTCGATCCGCACCCAGGGCAAGCTCGACGAGGCCCTGGAAGCGCAGATCATGGCCGCCGACTCGAAGTCCCGGCTGGAGGACATCTACCTCCCGTACAAGCCGAAGCGGCGGACCCGGGCGCAGATCGCCCGCGAGGCCGGGTTGGCCCCGTTGGCCGAGACCCTGCTGGCTGACCCGGGTCAGGACCCGAAGACCACCGCCGCCGGGTTCGTCGATGAGGACAAGGGCGTCGCGGACGCCGCCGCCGCGCTGGAGGGCGCACGGGCCATCCTCATCGAGACCTTCGCGGAGGACGCCGACCTGATCGGCACGCTGCGCGAGCAGATGTGGTCGCGGGGCCGGCTGGTTTCCCGGGTACGCGAGGGTCAGGAGACGGCCGGCGCCAAGTTCGCCGACTACTTCGACTTCTCCGAGCCGTACCCGAAGCTGCCCTCGCACCGGATCCTGGCGATGTTCCGGGGCGAGAAGGAGGGCGTGCTCGACCTGACCATGGAGTCGGAGGAGGCGGGCGAGGCGGACGCCGCACCGACCGGCCCGACCCGGTACGAGGCGGCCATCGCCGGCCGGTTCGGGGTGTCCGACGCGGGCCGCCCGGCCGACCGTTGGCTGACCGACACGGTCCGCTGGGCGTGGCGTACCCGGATCCTCATCCACCTCGGCGCGGACCTGCGGATGCGGCTGTGGCAGGCGGCCGAGGAGGAGGCCGTCCGGGTCTTCGCCACCAACCTGCGGGACCTGCTGCTCGCCGCGCCGGCCGGCACCCGGCCCACGATGGGCCTGGACCCGGGCCTACGGACCGGCGTGAAGGTGGCCGTCGTGGATGCCACCGGCAAGGTGGTCGCCACCGACACGATCTATCCGCACGAGCCGCGCCGGCAGTGGGACGCGTCGGTGGAGACCCTCGCCCGGCTGGCCGGGGCGCACGGGGTGGAGCTGATCGCGATCGGCAACGGCACGGCCTCCCGCGAGACCGACAAGCTCGCCGGTGATCTGATCGCCCGACACCCGCAGCTCGGCCTGACCAAGGTGATGGTCTCCGAGGCCGGCGCGTCGGTCTACTCCGCCTCCGCGTACGCCTCCCAGGAGCTGCCCGGGATGGACGTGTCGCTGCGCGGCGCGGCGTCGCGGCATCGGCGGCCCGGGCCGAAGGACCCGCGGTACTGCTGGTCACCGACGTCGAGGC
>NZ_JBEYSL010000524.1:0-4461 GCF_040642735.1 Micromonospora sp. NPDC047753
GGCAGGCTGTCGGCCAACTCACGGCCGTACCGCTCGGCCATGCAGCCTGCGGCGACCACCTTGGCGCCCGTTCCGGCGGCGGCGAGCAGGGTCTGGATCGAGTCCTGCTTGGCCTTCTCCACGAAGCCGCAGGTGTTGACGACCACCACGTCGGCGCCCTCGCCGTCGGTGGTCACCTGCCAGCCGTCGGCGTGCAGGCGGGCGGCCAGCTCCTCGGAGTCGACCTCGTTGCGGGCACAGCCCAGGGTCAGCAGGGCGACGCGACGGCCGTCGGCGTGGTCAGCGGGAGAAGGAGAGGTGGCAGACACCATCCGAGGGTACCGGGCCGGCCGGGTGAGCCCACGCACGCGGGCTGCGGAGACGGTCGACACGGAGGAGAACGTCATTCCGTCAGCGCGCCTCGGCGCCAACCCGGGTCAGCGCGTCGAGCAGGAACACCTCGGTGCCGGCGAGGCCGGTGCAACAGAAGACGGAGATCTGGTCCGCTGTGGTTCGGCCGGGGACCGCGCCGGCCAGGATGCCGCCCAGGTCGCGCAACCTCCCGGAGTACGGGGGTGTGGCCGCGAGCATCGGCGGCTGGTAGTCCGCCGCCTGGGCCGGTGAATCGGTGACCAGCAGGTCGGCGGTGTCCAGCAGGTCGGTGCCGAACTCGCTGCGGTCACGCTGCTTGAAACCGACAGCGTTGACGTGCGTGCCGGGGCTGAGGTCGGCGGCGCAGAGCACCGGGGTCGGGCTGGTGGTCGCCAGCACCACCAGGTCCCGCCCGGTGACGGCCGAGCCCGGATCTGCCACCGCCCGGGCCGGCACGCCCAGTTCGACACGGACCCGGGCGGCGAAGGCCTCCCGGCGAGCTGCGGAGCGGCTGTGCACCACCACCTCGCGCAACGGGCGGACCGCGGCGGCGGCCCAGACCTGGGTCCACGCCTGCCGACCGGTGCCGATCACCCCGAGGGTGGCGGCATCGGGACGGGCCAGCGCGTCGACCGCGAGACCCCCCAACCCTCCGGTACGACGGGAGCCCAGCTCCTCGCCCACCGCGACCGCCCGGATCGCCCCGGTCCGGGCGTCGTGCAGCACCACCAACTGCTCGCCCTGCGGGTGACCGAAGGTGTCGTAGGAGCGGAAGCCGTACCACTCGTCGACCAGGTGCCCGGCGGTGAGCACCATCCGCCCGCCGCTCAGCGGTACGGCGGCCCGGGGCGGCGCGATCAGGCGTCCCTCGTACGCGGCCAGGAGGGCGGAGCGCATGGCGGCGACCGTGGTGGCGGCGTCCAGCGCGGCGGCGACCTCGGGGTCGGCGTAGAGCATGGTCATGGTGGCGATACTGCAAGTTGAAGTCAGGTAGAGGTCAACGGATCGTGGCGGTGGTCACCGCCCCGCCACCGGGGTCGGTGCTAGCGTCGGCACCGGCGGCCGGATGCTCGTGGCCGTTCCGGACGAGTGGTGGGCGTACCCGGTCAGGCCAAGACGCCCCGCGTGACGTGCAGACTCGACTCGTCCCGGCGCGGCAGCCCCGGGCGCTTCCGGTGAGGTGAACGATGGCCTGGCTCGTACTGGTGATCTCGGGACTGTTGGAGACGGCCTGGGCGATCGCCCTGGACCGCAGCGCCGGCTTCAGCCGGCTGGTCCCATCAGTGGTGTTCGTGGTGACCCTGCTGCTGAGCATGGCCGGGCTGTCGTACGCGCTCCGGGACATCCCCGTCGGCACCGGCTACGCGGTCTGGGTCGGCATCGGCGCGGTCGGCACCGCGCTGGTCGGGATGCTGGCGCTCGGCGAGTCGGCGAGCCTGCCCCGGATCCTCTGTCTCCTCCTGGTGGTCGCCGGCGTGATCGGCCTCAAGATCTTCCACTGAGGTGCCGCGCAGGCAGGCGTGATGGGTGCCAACAGTGGGTATTGATCGATTCGTCACGACAGGCTCTCACTTGGAGGAAGACATGGCCGACATGCCGAGCACCGCCCGTCCCCGCAGCAACGCCGCCCGCATCCTCACCATCGTGGGCTTCGTCTTCGCGGTCCTGGCCCTGCTGCTCAACCCGATCATCTTCGGCGTGCTCGGTGTCATCGCGGGCGTCGTCGGCGCGGTACTCGGTGACAAGCCGCTCGGTTGGTACGCCGCCGTGGCGAGCGTCGTCGCCGCGATCATCAGCCTGGTGATCATCGGCGCGCTGATCAACAACTGACCACTCTCCTGTCGCGGGCCCGCCGGAATCCGGCGGGCCCGTCGTGCGTCCAGCGTCGACAGTCGGTCAGTGCACGTCGCCGCGCAGGCCGGTCAGGACCTCGTCCAGCTCGTCCGGCTTGACCAGCACGTCGCGCGCCTTCGACCCCTCGGACGGCCCGACCACCCCCCGGGTCTCCATCAGGTCCATCAGGCGGCCCGCCTTGGCGAAACCGACCCGCAGCTTGCGTTGCAGCATCGAGGTCGAGCCGAACTGCGAGGTGACCACCAGCTCCACCGCCTGCACCAACAGGTCCAGGTCGTCGCCGATGTCCTCGTCGATCTTCTTCTTGCTCTCCTGCGCCGGGGCCAGCACGTCCTTGCGGAACTCGGGCTCACGCTGGTCCTTGCAGAACTTCACCACGTCGGCGATCTCGCGCTCGGTGACCCAGGCGCCCTGGATCCGGACCGGCTTGGAGGCGCCCATCGGCAGGAAGAGCCCGTCACCACGGCCGAGCAACTTCTCCGCGCCCGGCTGGTCGAGGATGACCCGGGAGTCCGCGAGGGAGGAGGTGGCGAATGCCAGCCGGGACGGCACGTTCGCCTTGATCAGACCGGTCACCACGTCGACCGAGGGGCGCTGGGTGGCCAGCACCAGGTGAATGCCGGCGGCCCGGGCCAGCTGGGTGATCCGGACGACGGAGTCCTCCACGTCGCGCGGCGCGACCATCATCAGGTCCGCCAGCTCGTCCACGATCACCAACAGGTACGGGTACGGACGCATCTCGCGTTCGCTGCCCGGCGGGGCCTTGATCTCGCCGTTGCGGACCTTGCGGTTGAAGTCGTCGATGTGCCGGACCCCGTTGGCGGCGAGGTCGTCGTAGCGCATGTCCATCTCGCGGACCACCCAGTCCAGCGAGTCGGCCGCCTTCTTCGCGTTGGTCACGATCGGAGTGACCAGGTGCGGGATGCCCTCGTAACCGGTCATCTCGACCCGCTTCGGGTCGATCAGCAGCAGCCGCACCTCATCCGGGGTGGCCCGGGTGAGGATGGACACCAGCAGGGTGTTGAGACAGCTCGACTTGCCCGCGCCAGTGGCTCCGGCGATCAGGATGTGCGGCATCTTGGCGAGGTTGGCCACCACGTAGCCGCCCTCGATGTCCTTGCCGAGCGCCACGACCATCGGGTGGTGATCGCTGGTCGCCGCGCGCGAACGCAGCACGTCGCCGAGGGCCACGTTCTCCGGGTCGGTGTTCGGGATCTCCACGCCGACGGCGCTCTTGCCCGGGATCGGACTGAGGATCCGTACGTCAGGCGACTTCACCGCGTACGCGATGTTGCGGGACAGCTGGGTGATCCGCTCGACCTTGACGCCGTGCCCCAGCTCCACCTCGTATCGCGTGACGGTCGGGCCACGGGTGAATCCGGTGACGGCGGCGTCCACGTCGAACTGGTCGAACACGCCGGTCAACGCGGCGATCACCTCGTCGTTGGCCTTGCTGCGGGTCTTCGCTGCGGCCCCGGCACTGAGCATGTTGGCCGGCGGCAGGGTGTAGTCCCCGGAGAGCCCGGTCAACGCCAACTGCTCGGCCCGGGTCGGGGCGGGCGAGTGCTCCGGCGGCTCGACCGACGGCTTGCGGCTCGCCGGCACCTTCGCCGGAGACTTGCGCGGCAGCACCATGGTTTCCTGGAGGTCCGCGCCGTCCAGGTCCTCGAAGTCGTCCGGGTCCAGTGGTGCGGGCATCCGCTTCGCCGGTCGCTTACGCGCCGGCTTGGCGGCCACCTCGTCCGCCTCCTCATCCGCCTCCGGTGCGCCGACCAGCCCACCGGCGAGCAGGCCCAGCCGCTCCGGGATCTTGTTGATCGGCGTCGCGGTCACCACCAGCAGGCCGAAGAGCAGCAGCAGGACGAGCAGCGGCACCGCCACCCAGGCGGTGACCGCCCGCTCCAGCAGCCCACCGACGCCCGCGCCGACCAGACCGCCGGCGAAGTCACGCTCCAGCGGGTCGACCGGATCCTGACCGATCTGGAGCAACGCGGCGGTCGACACCAGCAGCGAACCCCAGCCGATCAACCCACGGCCGCGGTGCTCCGGATCGGCCGGCTGACGCATCAGCCGCCACGCACCGATCATCAGCAGCACCGGTACGACAACCGAGATCGCGCCCAGGAACAGCCGGATCGTGTCGGCCAGTCGCGCGCCGACCGGCCCATCGTGGTCGGTGAGTTCGGCTTCAACCACTCCGACGGCAACCCGGACAAGGACGCCATCCTCGCGTACAGCCAGGCCAACGGGATCGGC
>NZ_JBEYSL010000525.1:0-4457 GCF_040642735.1 Micromonospora sp. NPDC047753
AGGTCGACGATCATGATGTGTTCGGCGCGTTCCTTGGCGCTGGCGAGCAGTTCGGCGCGGCCGATGGCGGTGGCCGGGCGGGTGCCCTTGATCGGCAGCCCGAACGGCAGCTTCTTCGCGTACGAGTGGCAGTCCAGCTCGATCGCCCTCACCGACCGGTACGTGGGGCTGGTGCAGGGCACCCAGAACCTGATGCTTGGCAAGGGGCTCAGCGCCTCGATCTACACCGAGATCACCGACCTGGAGGGCGAGCTGAACGGCTTCCTCACCTACGACCGGCAGGTGATCAAAATGGACCAGGCGGGGGTACGCGCCGCCAACACCGCCCTGATCAACGCCTCGAAGACGATCGGCAGTTCGGCGCCCGTCGCCCTGCCGGTCAACACCCGCCGGTCGTTGCAGGTGACCACGCCCGGCTTCACCAACCGCTACCTACGCCACCAGGACAGCCTGGCCTACACCGAGGTGGTCGACGCTGCGAGCCCCAGCCTGCTCAAGGCCGACGCCACGTACACCATCCGGCCCGGCCTGGCCGGTACCGGCTGCTACTCGTTCGAGTCGGTCAATTTCCCCGGGCAGTACCTGCGGCACCAGAACTCCCGGGTCCGCAACTCACCGGACGACGGCTCCGCGCTGCTGCGCGCCGACGCCACCTGGTGCGCCCGCACCGGGCTGACCGGCACCGGCGTGTCACTGGAGTCGTACAACTTCCGCGGGAAGTACCTGCGGCACTACAACGCGGAGGTCTGGCTCAGCAACGGCACCGGCGGCGACGCGTACAACACGCCGACGTCGTGGACCGCCGACAGCACGTGGAACATCGCCACCCCGTGGGCGCCCTGACCGCTGGGCACTGACCGGGCCGTCACGACAGGAGAAGGGCGGGGGTTCCGGCGTGGACCGGAGCCCCCGCGAGGCGTGGGCGGTGTCGCGGGGCCGACTCCGCCGACCGATTTCAGCAGCGCCAGGGTCTTCGGCAGCGGTCGGTGACCGGACCCCGGCGTCACTCCTCGTCTCGGGTGTCGTTTCCCCGATCAGGAGCGAAAGCGGCGGGTTGATTGCACCGCCCGGCCGGGTCGACTTCAGGGCAAGGACCGAGCCGCAACTTGCATGCGGCCAGATTCACTCGGCTGTTGCAACACGCAATTATGCCGGCCAATAAATAGACGATAACCAATCTTGACTTGTACGGCCTACCAGCGCACCGTGAAGAGCCAGAGGCAGATGCACGCCATTATCGGCCAGACTGAAGTGGATCGCCAATGGGGCGCTGCCGGTTTAGCGCCGCTTGCACCAGGAGGCTTTCCATGCGGTTGAATCCGTTTACCGGGGTCTATCTCGCCGATCCAGCAAGCATGTGGCGGCGCATTCTCGACGATCCCGCCGGGGTGCACTACGCCGAGGATCTGGGCCTGTGGCTGATCAGCCGGCACGCGGACGTCCGACGGGCCCTCGCCGACGCCACGACATTCGCCAACGCCCTCACCCTCGCCCCGGTCTACGAGGTGTGTCCACCGGCGCTGAACGTCATCATGCAGATCGACGCACCACCCACGACGGCCGCCGCGGACCCACCGGCGCACCCGCGTACCCGGCGGGCCCTGCGGGCGACCTTCGCGAACACCGCCGAGCGGGTCGAGGCAGAGTACGGCGCGATCATCCGACGCCGGGTCGACCAACTGGTGTCCCGTCTCGCCGCCCGCCAGGGCGACCAGGTCGACCTGATCCCGGAGTTTGCGACCGAGCTTCCCCTGCTGGTGGTCCTGGACATCCTCGGGGTGCCCGACGCCGACATCGGACGGATCCGGAGTTGGGCGGACGGGCAGATCGCCCTCATCTGGGGGCAACCCGACCCGGCCGAGCAGGTACGCCTGGCCCAGGGCCTGCTGGAGTTCTGGCACTACTGCGAGGACCTGGTCCGCCAGCGGGTGGACAGTGGACACCGGGGCGAGGACTTCATCAGCCGCGCCCTGGACTACCGGGACGACGACGACAGCGTGCTGACGGTGCCCGAGGTGGCGAGCCTCGCCTTCAACCTCCTGGTCGCGGGCCACGAGACCACCGCCGGGTTGCTCGCGCACGCCCTCGACCAGGCCCTCTCCGCTCCCCAGCGCTGGTCGGCGATCACCGCGGACCCGGGGCTCGTCCCCGCCTTCGTGGGTGAGACGCTCCGGTTCGCGCCCGCCATCGACGGCTGGCTGCGGGTGACCACCCGCGATGTCACGCTGGGGACGGTGACGATCCCCGCCGGGGAGCGTTGCCTGCTGTTGATCGGCGCGGCGAACCGGGACCCGGCGGCGTTCCATGATCCGGACCGGTTCGACCTACACCGGGCCGATGTGGGCAATCACCTGTCGTTCGGCCACGGTCCACATTTCTGCATCGGCGCGGGACTGGCGCGACTTGAAGCCGTAATCGCCCTCATCCGGCTCGCCGAAGCCATTCCCGAGCTGAGGTTGTCACCGGAGCAACATCGGTCGTACAAACCCAATGTCGCGTTTCGTGCGCACCGCACGCTGCTCGCGATAATCGACGTCCCGGCGCCCACCGACGTGCCGGCGGCACGGAACGGCGCGACGGCCGAAGTGCGCGCGGGCTGAGCGGGCACCGGCTCCAGCGGTGCTGACCTGCGGACGGGTCGAGGGTGGGGTGGGTTGGCGTCGGCACGTTCCACCCGGCGCGCCTCAGCTCTGGCACCGGGTCCGGCGAGAATCTTTCCGGCTTTTCCCGACGATCCATGCCGGTGAACGTCTTCACACCCATCGCTTCCTGGGTTAAGAATTGCCCTCTGTGAATGTTCGGCTCATCGGCCAATCTCGATCTGGCGTCCGCCGCTGAATGTCCGTTCCACGAAGGTGAGCGCATGGAGCACACGTCCCCGTCGAGCTCGGCTCACTCTGCGGCCAGTCAGCGGTTCCGACGGGAGTTGCGCGACTGCCGCGTCCAACGGGGTCTGACCCAACGAGCCCTGGCGGACCTGGTGCGGTTCAGCCGGGAGACGGTCGCGGCGGTCGAGTCAGGTCGCCGGTTCGGCAGTCACGAGTTCGCCCTGCGCTGCGACGACGTGCTCGGCACCGGCGGACAGCTGGCCGCGCTGTGGCCGCAGGTCGCGGCCGAGCAGTTGGCGGCCGACGGTCGCCGAGGCCCCCGCGCCCCGGAGCCGGCTCGACTGGATCGGCAGGTGCCGCGCCAGCGCGGCCGGCGTGACGCGCGCGACCCGGGGGCCGTGGTGGACGCGATCGACGAGCTGCGTGAGCTGATCGGCCAGGTGCTCAACGGTCAACCCGAACCGGATGAACCGGAGCGGCGGCACCCGTCGGCCGAACCCCTCGACAACCAGCGCTGACCCGACGAGTCAGCTCGACCTCGCGGCGTCACCGGTCGCTGACGTTGGGTACAGATGCTGGTACGGGCAGTTTGTACCACGGCCAGGTCTGGTCTACGAGCGCGGCTTCCGGCCGAATGGGACTTGCATTCGGCAACGTGCGGATAGACCGTCATCGAAGTCGTGGGAGTCAATCTTGGCGTCGAGCACCCGGTCCCACGCGGCCAGACCCTACCCGACCCGCCGACGCGGTTGGAAGATAGCCGGCCGGATGCGGCTCATCGTCGCGGCCCCGCTCGTCGCCGTGATCGGCTTCGCCGGTCTCGCACTGACCGAGAGCGCACGCCAGACGGCCCGCGCCAGCGACCTGCAGGTCCTGGCCCAGGTCGGTGCCGAGGCCGGCGACCTGGCCTACCGCCTGCAACGCGAACGCATCGCCGCCGCCGACCTGCTCACCTACGCCCGGCCGGAGCAGCAGGACGCCTTCGGCGCGGAGATGGCCGCCACCGATGACGCCGTCGCCCGCTACCGCGGGCAGCGTGACCGACTGGCCACCGACAACGGCACCAGTTCGGCTCTCCTGCGGCGCATCGACGCCGCCCTGGACGGCCTCGCCCCACTGCGCACCCAGGTGCGCACCGCCACGCACGCGTCGGTGTCGGCGATGACCTTCAGCTACCGAATCGCGATCGCCGACCTCATCAACTTCCGGGAAAACGTCTCACACGGCGTGGTGGACGCCCCACTCGCCGACGGGATCCGGGCCTCGGCGGCGCTGTCGAAGACGGCCGAGGCCATCGGTCAGCAACAGGTGGCCGTGCTGCGCGCCGTCGCGGGCGGCGAACTGACCCCGGCCATGCAGCAGGACATCACCGCCGCCCGCACCAGCTACACCGAGTCGAGCCTGTCGTTCCTGGCCCTGGCCCCACCCGACTGGAGCATCTGGTGGGAACAGGCCGGCACCGGCAAGGAGGCGCTGGCCCTGCAACGGATGCAGGACGAGGTGGCCCGGGCCCAGCCGGGGTCGCAACTGAAACTGGAAACCGACGACTGGGTGTCCACCACCCAGACGCGCGCCGCCCGGCTGTCCGACCTGCTCGCCCGGGTCGACAACGCGGTCCGCGACGATGTT
>NZ_JBEYSL010000526.1:0-4447 GCF_040642735.1 Micromonospora sp. NPDC047753
CCAGCTCGTCGCGCTGACGGGTGGTGTACCAGTCGACCGCGCCGTTCATCCAGTCGGCCTGCGTCGGCGGGTCGTACGGCAGCTCGTTCTGGTAGAGGATCGTGGTGCCGTCCTGTCCGCGTACACCCTGTTGGACGCGGAGTCGCGCGGCGCGGGGCTGCGGGCGTTGGCCTCCGCCCGCGAGCGCGGGCTCACCATCAGCGTCGACGCGGCCTCCGCGGCGCCGTTGCGGCGGGTCGGCGCGGCGGTGTTCCTGAGTTGGGTACGCGACATCGACCTGCTCCTGGTCAACGCGGACGAGGCCACGGTGCTGGCCGGCGGCCTGGACCCGGCGGCGCAGGGGCGGGCGCTGTCGGCGACGGCTCGACGGGTGGTGGTGAAGCGCGGTGCGGCCGGCGCGGTCTGGGTGGATCGCACCACGCCGGTCTGCGTGGCTCCGGCCAACCGGGTGGCGGTGGTGGACGTCACGGGTGCGGGGGACGCCTTCGCGGCCGGTCTGCTCACCGCGTGGCTCGCCGGTGCCAGTCCGAGCGCGGCACTGGGTCGCGCCACCGACCTGGGCGCGCTGGCCGTCTCCACCGCAGGGGCTCGGCCACAGGCGTAGCGGCCGGCGCACGGTCACCGCCCCGGCTGCTCGAACCCTGGCCCGTTCGCGGGTCAGGGTTCGGCGTCGATGACCTTGTGTGGGCGCTCCTCGGCGGTGAGGCTCATCGGCGGGGTGTCGTCCTGCTGACGGGGGTGGAACCGGTTGGCCAGCCGGTGCTCTTCCTTCGGCGGCCGGTCGTTGGCCAGCAGCACGGCCAGCCAGGGGATGAGCACCATGCCGAGGCCGCACAGTGGCAGCCAGAGCCAGAGCAGTGGGGCGTTCGCACCGACCAGGATCGCGCCGACGATGATGCACAGCACCCGGATGCCCATCATCACGACGTAGCGGCGCTGGCGACTGTTGAGCTGATCGTCCTGGCTGCGCGAGGCGTCGGTGATCAGAATCGGCTGGTACGCCTGACGCTTCACCATGGACCTCCTCGAGGGGGTTACGCCTCATCCTGTCACCGCAGGTCCGTGATCAGCGAACTTCTACTCATCCCGCCACGTGTTACGTGCGTGGTACGCTCCGCGATGTGGGCAGCAGGTTCAGCTTCACCGACGAGGCGTTGGCCAACCTGAGGGTCTACGACGTCACACCCGGGGAAGTCTGGGAGGCGCTGCACAGCGCCCGACGGGTCATCCGTCATCTGGGTGACGACGTGATGGTGGTCTACGCCGCCGCCCGTCGGGGCCGCAGGCTGGCGGTGCTGCTCGCCGAGGCCGATGGCACCGACAACGACTGGGACATTCTCTCCGCCCGCGAGTTGAGCGACGTCGAGTCCAAGCGCTACGACGAGGCCGTGCGGAGATCTCGGTAGATGAGGAGGCCGTGACGATGCACCGTAACGACGCGACCAAGCAGTTCCACGGCGGCGGCGAACGGATCGCCGAGCTGATCGACGAGAGCCCGGCGGCGGAGCTGCCCACCCCCGACAGCGACGTGCCGATGGTGAGCCGCTCGGTGCGGCTGCCACTGGACACCTACGAGCGGGTCCGCGCCGCCGCCGACGCCCGGGGCATCGGGGTCACCACGCTGATGCGCCAGTGGATCGAGGCCGGCCTGGCCGACCTGGACGACTCGGCGACCGTGTCGCTGGCCGACGTCCGGCGCGCGCTGGCCTCGCTGGCGCACCCCACCGCCGCCTGAGCACACCGCCCCTCACCAGGCCGGTTGGTCAGGCGCCGGCGGTCTTCGCCTTGGCCGCCGCCTTCATCTGCTGCTTGAACTCCCGCACCCGACGCAGCGAATCGGCGTCGGTGACGTCGGCGACCGACCGGTAGGCGCCCGGATCGCCGTAGTCCCCGGCCGCCTTCCGCCAGTCCTGCGGGGTCACCCCGAACCGCTTGCCGAGCAGGGCCACGAAGATCTGCGCCTTCTGCTTGCCGAAGCCGGGCAGCGCGGAGACCCGGCGCAGCAACTCCGGCCCGTCGGCGACCTCGGCCCAGAGCAGCGCAGCGTCACCGTCGTACCGCTCCACCAGCACCTGGCAGACCTCCCGCACCCGGGCCGCCATGGCCTTGGGAAACCGGTGCAGCGCAGGCGGCTGGGCGAAGAGCGCGACCAGGGCCTCCGGGTCGTACCCGGCCAGCTCCGCCGCGTCCAGCTCATGGCCGAGCCGCTGCGCCAGCACGTACGGCGAGGAGAACGCCTTCTCCATCGGCACCTGCTGGTCCAGGACCATGCCGAGGAGCAGGGCCAGTGGGCTGCGCTCCAGCAGCTGGTTCGCTTCGGGGTCGATGGGCAGCACGAGCGTCATGCCGACCATCCTGCCCGGCGCACCGGTCCGGGCGGACACCGACGCTCCGACACCTTCCGGCGGGTGACGCCGACCCGGGACTCGACGGGAGGCAGGATGTCGGGGTGGACGAACACGACATGCTGCTCTCCCCCGCCGGTGTCGACGCGCTGCGCAGCGCGCTGACCCGGACCGGTTTCACCGGCCACGGCATCGCCGAGCGGCTGGGCGCGCAGGCGACCGCGGCGGTCGCCCGCAACGACTACCGGGCCGCTCTGCGCGCCACCGAGGACGGCGACCCGCTCGGCACCCTGATCCGGGTGTTCATCTGCGATCAGACCGAGCCGGAGGAAGCGGTGGCCGCCGCGCTGACACCGCTGAGCCTGGCGGAGGCCCTCGCTGGCGGGCTGGTCGAGCGGTACGGGGACGGCCTGCGGGCCGGCGTCGACCTGGAGCCGTACGGCGAGGACTGGTGGGTGCTCGCCGACGTGCCGGCCAGCGCCCGCCCGGGTCGCCCGTTGCACGCCGAGCACGTCCTCGGGATCGGGGGGGCCACCCACACGCTGATCGGCGCGACCGTGCGCCGACCGGTCGGCACCGCGCTGGACCTGGGCACCGGCTCCGGCGTCCAGGCCCTGCACCTGGGCACGCACGCCGACTCGGTGACCGCCACCGACCTCTCCGAGCGGGCGCTGCGCTTCGCCGCGACCACCGCCGCCCTCAACGGTCAGGACTGGGAGCTGCTCCGCGGCGACCTGGTCGCCCCGGTGGCCGGTCGGCGGTTCGACCTGGTGGTGAGCAACCCACCGTTCGTGGTCGGCCCGGGCACCACCACGCACGTGTACCGCGACTCCGGCCGGGTCGGTGACGCGATCGGCGCGGAGCTGGCCGCCGCCGCCCCGGGCCTGCTCACCGACGGCGGCACCATGCAGTACCTGGCCAACTGGGTGCACGTCGCCGGCGAGGAGTGGGACGAGCGGGTGGCCGGCTGGTTCGCCGGGACCGGCCTGGACGCCTGGGTGATCCAACGCGAGGTCGCCGACCCGATGGCGTACGTCGACCTGTGGCTCACCGACGCCGCCGAGACCGCCGACCCGCAGCGGATGGCCGCCTGGCTGGACTGGTTCGACGCGCACAAGGTGGAGGGCATCGGCTTCGGCATCGTGTCGCTGCGTCGTGGCGGGCATGCCGACCCGGTGGTCCGGGTGGAGGATCTGCGCCAGCAGGTGCAGCCGCCGCTGGGCGATCAGGTCGCCGCCTGGTTCGACCGCCAGGACTTCCTCCGGGTACGCGACACCGAAGCGTTGCTCGCCGAGCGCTACCGGGCCGCCGAGGGCCTCCAACTGCGACAGGAGGCCACCATGGGCGACGAGGGCTGGGCGGTGGACCGACAGGTCCTCGCGATGCCGCACGGCCTGCGCTGGACCGAGGAGATCGACCCGCTGGTACTGGCGCTGGTCGGTGGCGCCGACGGCCGGCTGCCGCTGCGTGACCAGCTCGCCCTGCTCGCCGCCGCGCACGACGTCGAGCCCGACGAGATGGCCGAGGCCGCCGGCCCGATCGTGGCGCACCTGGTGGAGCGCGGCTTCATCGAGCCGGTGAACGCCTGATGCGGGCGGTGGTGCAGACCGTCGGGCGGGCCAGCGTGACGGTCGACGGCGAGGTGGTCGGTGCGATCGAGAACGGCCTGCTGGTGCTGCTCGGCGTGACCCACACCGACACCGCGGAGACGGCTCAGACGATGGCCCGCAAGGTGCACGAGGTACGCATCCTGGACGGGGAGCGGTCCGCCGCCGACACCGGCGCGCCGGTCCTGGTGGTCAGCCAGTTCACCCTCTACGGCGACGCCCGCAGGGGCCGCCGACCGAGCTGGTCCGCCGCCGCCCCCGCCGAGGTCGCCGAGCCACTGGTGACAGCGGTGGTCGACGCCCTACGCGAACGAGGAGCGAAGGTGGAGACCGGCCGCTTCCGCGCCCACATGGTGGTGGAAAGCACCAACATAGGCCCCCAAACCCTCCTCCTAGACCTCTAACCCCACCCACCCACCCCACCCCACCCCACCCCACCTCCGTTGATCATGAAGTTATTGCCCTTCGCCTCGGCGTGTCGTGGCAATAACTTCA
>NZ_JBEYSL010000527.1:0-4432 GCF_040642735.1 Micromonospora sp. NPDC047753
CTGCCCTGATCGCGTCCTCGCCACCGAAATAGTCGACTGCGGTGTGCACCACCGCGTCGGCTTCCGCCGCAGCCTTCTCCAGGAGCGCGGTGTCCCCGATCGGGCTCGCCGAGCCGGCCGGGCAGGCCCGGCTTGCGGGGCGGTCGCTGCTGCGGATCGGCCCGGTCAGCCTGCTGATCCGCCGACGCGCGGTGCTGGTGGCCGCCGTGCTGACCGTGCTGCTCCTGCTGGCCGTCGTGCTCAGCCTCTCGCTGGGCACCCCGTACGTCGCCCCGGCCGACGTGCTGCGTGCCCTCTCCGGAGCTGGCACCCCGTACGACCTCGTGGTCTTTGACCTGCGGCTGCCCCGGGTCGTGCTGGCGGCCGTGGCCGGCGCCGCCTTCGGCGTGGCCGGCACGCTGATCCAGAGCGTGGCCCGCAACCCACTCGCCAGCCCGGACGTCATCGGCATCACCCAGGGTGCCGGTCTCGCCGCGACAGTGGCCCTGACCAGCGGGATGGCCGCGGTGCTGGTGGCGCCCACCGCGCTGGTGGGCGGGCTGCTCGCGGCCGTGCTGCTGTTCGCCCTCGGCGCCCGGCACGGGCTGGCCGCGCAGCGGTTCGTGCTCGCCGGGGTGGCTGTCGCGTTCGGCTTCCGGGCGCTCACCGAGGTGGTCATGCTCACCGCCGACCCGATCGACGGGCTGCGCGCGCAGATCTGGCTGATCGGCACCCTGGCCGGCAAGGGCTGGACCGAGGCCGCCTGGATCGCCGGCACACTGCTGGTGCTGCTGCCGGTGCTGGCCTGGGCCGGCTGGGCGCTGAACAGCACCGCCCTGGACGACGACACCGCCCGGGGAGTCGGGCTGCGTCCGGTGGCCCGCCGGGTCGGCCTCGCCGGTACCGGTGTTCTCGTCGCCGCGATGGTCACCGCCCAGGTCGGCGCCGTCGACTTCGTGGCGCTGGTCGCCCCGCAGGTGGCCCGTCGCCTGGTACGCGCCGAACGACCACCGCTGGTCTGCGCGGCGCTGCTCGGCGCCCTCCTGCTGGTGCTGGCCGACCTGGCCGGCCGGCGCCTGTTCGCACCCACCCAGCTACCCGCCGGTGTGCTGACCGCCGCGATCGGCGGCCCGTACCTGATCTTCCTGCTGCTGCGCGGCCGGCGGCGGTCGTCGTGACGCCTCAAGGAGTCGTGTGATGCTCTCCACCCGCGACCTGGTCGCCGGCTACGACGAGCGGACCGTGCTCGACGGGCTCGACCTCGACCTGCCCACCGACGCCTTCACCGTGATCGTCGGACCCAACGCGTGCGGCAAGTCCACCCTGCTGCGCACGATGGCCCGGCTGCTCACCCCCCGCCGAGGCACCGTGCTGCTCGACGGCACCGCCATCCGCGAACTGCCGACCCGGGAGGTCGCCCGCCGCCTCGGCGTCCTGCCGCAGAGCCCGCTGGTGCCCGAGGGCGTCACTGTGGCGGACCTGGTCGGGCGCGGCCGACAGCCCTACCAGCGGTGGTGGCGGCAGTGGTCGTCGGAGGACGGCGCCGCGGTGGACCAGGCGATGGCCCTCGCCGACGTCACCGACCTGGCCGACCGACCGGTGGACAGCCTCTCCGGCGGTCAGCGGCAACGGGTGTGGATCGCCATGACACTGGCCCAGGACACCGACGCCCTGCTGCTGGACGAGCCGACCACCTTCCTCGACCTGGCTCACCAGGTGGAGGTGCTGGATCTCCTGCACCGGCTGCGCTCCGAGCGTGGCCGCACCGTGGTGGCCGTGCTGCACGACCTGAACCAGGCCGCCCGCTACGCCGACCACCTGGTCGCCATGCGCGCCGGCGCAGTGGTCGCCGCCGGCCCGCCCCGGGAGATCCTCACCGCCGACCTGGTCCGCGACGTCTTCGGGCTGGCCTGCGTGGTCGTGCCCTGCCCGGTGACGGGCGCACCCCTGGTGGTGCCCGCCTACACCGGAGGCAACGCTCTGGTCCCGGGTGACCCGGTCGACGCGTCCGCCGGCGCCAAGGACCCCGATTCGTCGACGGCGTCCGTACCGGACGCCCGACCCGCCACCGGCGACGCGGCCAACCCGCTCGCCGGCTCGCACCCCTCGAAAGGACTCTGATGCGTCGTCTCGTCGCAGCTCTCGCCGCGGCCGTCGCCCTCGGCGCCGGCCTCACCGCCTGCGGTGAGAGCGACCCGGTCGCTGGCTCCACCACCGGGGAGACCCGGGAGATCACCCATGCCATGGGCACCACCAAGGTCCCGGCCGAGCCCAAGCGCGTCGTCGTGCTCGACACCGACAAGATCGACACGGCGCTCTCGCTGGGCATCACGCCCGTCGGTGCGGCCACCGCCGGTGAGGCGAAGAGCTGGCCCACGTACTTCGGCGCGGACAAGCTCGCCGGCATCAAGGAGGTCGGGGTGCTCACCGAGCCCGACCTGGAGGCGATCAACGCGCTGAAGCCGGACCTCATCCTCGGCAGCAAGTTCCGCCAGGAGAAGTTCTACGACGAGCTGGCCGCCATCGCGCCGACCGTGTTCACCGACAAGGTGGGCATCACCTGGAAGGACAACCTCCTCCTCGACGGCAAGGCGCTCGGCCGCGAGCAGCAGGCAAAGGATCTGCTCGCCACGTACGAGAAGCGGGCCAAGGACTTCGGCGCGACGCTCGGCGACGCCGCCGCGCGCAAGGTCTCCATCGTGCGGTTCCTGCCCGGCAACATCCGGGTGTACGGGCCGGACTCGTTCTCCGGCATCGTCATCGGCGACACCGGCCTGGGCCGCCCCGAGCGGCAGCTGCTCGCCAACAAGGAGGACAAGCGCTTCGACCTGGTCAGCCCC
Source organism: Micromonospora sp. NPDC047753 (assembly GCF_040642735.1). NCBI lineage: Bacteria > Bacillati > Actinomycetota > Actinomycetes > Micromonosporales > Micromonosporaceae > Micromonospora > Micromonospora sp. NPDC047753. The sequence continues at coordinate 2,820 of NZ_JBEYSL010000527.1, forward strand.
GAGCGGATCAACGAGGTCGACGGTGACGTCATCTTCGTGACCGCGTACGGCGACAAGGCCGCCGCCGAGCAGACCAAGGTCTCCGGCGGGACGCTGTGGAAGGGCCTCGGCGCGGTCAAGGCCGGCAAGGCGTATCCGGTCTCCGACGAGGTCTGGATGACCGGCATCGGCGTCGGCGCCGCCAACAAGATCCTCGACGACCTGACCAAGTACCTCCCCGCCGCCTGACCCCCGGCGCCATCCGCGCGAGGCGTGCGTTCGCGGGCGCCGGCTCATGATCGTGCTCGATCCAGGATGTAGTGGCCTCCCCGTGTAGGGAGGCCACTACATCCATCTTCGAGGGCGATCATCCCTCACCGGGGGAGTTCGAGCGTGCCCGTAGGGCGGCCCGGACCTCGGCGAGGAACCCGCCAAAGTCGTCTCGGAGGCGCTTGGCGGTCAGGTGCAGCACGATCCAGTCGCCGCCGAGCAGTCGGTTGAGGCGTTGGCGGTCTCGATGGAACTGCTCAGGATCGTCGTGCCAGAGTCCGTCGTACTCCACCGCGACCTTGAACTGCGGCCAGGCCAGGTCCAGGCGGGCAACGAATCGGCCCTGCTCGGCCACGACCCACTGCGTCTCCGGCCTCGGCAGGCCGGCGAGCACCAGCCCGACCCGGGTGCGGGACTCCTGAGGAGACTCCGCGCCCGCGTCGGCCAGGTCGACCGCGCGTAGCAGCGATCGCCAGCCGCGTCGACCGGCCCGGCTCAGCGCGTACTCGCGCAGGGCTGGCGTGGTCGTCAGCCGGTTGGCCAGCATGGCGTCGATGACGACCACCGCCTCGATCACATCGAGCCAACGGGCCAGGTCCCAGCAGGTACGCGCTGGGCTGGTCACCGTGACCCCGGCCCGGACCACGGTGTCGCCGGAGTCGATCTCTCCGTGGTGGACCCGGATGCCGGCGGTCGGGCCGATCCGGGTGGCGGTGGGAACGAGGACGTCGACCGGCTCGCTCGCGCTCGGCTTCGCGCATCCGTAAAGGCCGGCCGCAGCGCGCCCTGCGATGGCCGCACCGGGCGGGACCAGCCAACGTCCGATGGCGGTGCATCTGATCGTGTGGGTGACTGCGATGTGGGCATCGGCGTAGACGTCGCGGAAGAGCGGTCGCCACGCCGAGCTGCGTAGCTCATTGCGGGTCAGGAGGCCTCGCGAGACGGCGGTCGAGCCACGGAAGACCCGGCCCCGCAACTGCGGCGGCCGACGAGGAGCTTTCGGCATGGGCCTCAGACTGGCCGAACCTCTTCGCGTCACGCTGCCCCTGTGGATAACTACAGTCAACACACCGGCGTCGATGCGCGTCGTTATCCCCATGATCGCGCTCGAACACGGATGTAGTGGCCTCCCGAGAAGCGGAGGCCACTACATCCTGGATCGAGCGCGATCTTGCCGGGCGGGCGCACGGAGCGCGTCGGCCTCAGGCGGACGTGGGTCGCGGGAGCGGGTGGGGTGCGGGGGTGGGACGTGGAGGTCGGGGGTGGGTCAGGCGGCGGTGGACCAGATGGCGCGGAAGGCGGCGGCTTCGCCGGAGAGCCATCGTTCGATCTGGTCGGGCTTGGCGTCGGTGGGCATGCGGTGG
>NZ_JBEYSL010000528.1:0-4427 GCF_040642735.1 Micromonospora sp. NPDC047753
CGATCGTCCGGACGGGCGGTGCACTCGGGATGAACGCGCTCGGGATGGTGCGCGGGTCGACGCTCAGCGGAAGCAGTGTGCGATCGGCACCTGGCTGCCCTCGCAGTTGGTCGGTTCGTTCTCGACCACCACGCTCTCATCGTCGATCTTGACCTGGGCGTGCATGCCGAAGATGCCGCCGGGCTTCACCGTCGACGCGTTGTGGGTGACCTTGCTGGTGTAGATCGCCACCGAGCCCGCATTGGCGTAGATGCCCCCGCCCTGGGATGCGGCGCCGACAGCCTCGTTACGGTTCACGTCACTGGCGCGGACCAGCAGGTTCGCCTTCTCGGCGTAGATGCCGGCTCCGAAGCCGTGGGTGGTGTTGCCGTCGATCACGCTGTCGTCGATCGGCGTCAGACCCTTCACCGTCGAGACACCGCCCCCGTTGACTGTTGACGTGTTGCCGCGGATGGTCATCGTGCGCATCACCAGCACCGCGTCGGAGTTGGCGGCACCGCCGCCGACCTGCGCGGTGTTGTTCAGCAGCTCGGTGTCGGAGACCTTCGTCCGGGCCGAGAAGCTGGCCAGCCCGCCACCCTGGACGGCGCTGTTCTGGGTGAAGGAGACGCTCTCCACGTCGGCGGCACCACGGTAGTTCCCCAGCCCGCCGCCGTAGGCGTTGGCGCTGTTGCGGTGGAACTCCGAGCGCTTCAGCGTCAGTACGCCGCCGTTGAGCAGGCCCCCGCCCTTGCCCGCGGCGCCGGAGGCGCTGTTGCCGACGAACGTGGAGTCGGTGACCACCATGTTGCCGTCGTTGAAGATGCCGCCGCCGCCCCCCTCGGGCGACAGCGAGGTGCTCTGCGTGACGGTGACCCGTTCCACCACCGCGGTGGCGCCGTGCACCACGTGCACGCTGCCGCCCTCAATGGCCGATCGGCCGTTGTGCAGTTCCACGTCGCGCAGGGTCAGCTCGCCGCCATCACGGACGGTGAAGAAGCGGAACGCGGCGGCCTGGGCGGCCCGGGAGATGGTCGCGCCCGCGCCGTCGATCGTGATCGCCTGGTAGATCACCGGCAGGCCGGCGGTGTCGTCGGCCGGGTTGTGCGGCGGCGCGTCGGCGTCGCCGGGGGTTTCCGCGGCGTCGGCGGCCTCCCGGGCGTCCCGGATCCCACCGTCGTACTGGTCGGTCTCGTGGAACGCCTCGGTGAGGGTGTAGCGGCACTTGGGCGCGAGGCGGAGTTCGCCGCCGCCTTCGGCGTTGGCCGTGACCAGCGCGGCCACCAGCTTCGCGGCGTCGCACGGCACCGACACCACTCCTCGCTTGCCGGTGCCAGGGGTGGTGGGACGGGCCCGCTCGGCGTCCGGGTCGGGCCGGTCGCCGGTGCGGCGGTCGTCGTCGGCTGCCGGGGTCAGCCGGGCCAGACCGGGGAGGGCGAGGGCGCGGTCGGCGGCGGCGGCCGCTCCGGCCGCTCCCACGACCAGGCTCCCCGCCAGCAAGCCGCTGGCTAAGAGCCATCGGGACCGCCGTCTGGGTTGAGTCGCGCGGTCTCCCTCTCGGTACGTGGACATCAACGGTGCCTACCTTCCTGCGTACGTGACGTGACCGCGCGCCGATTCGGGCGCGGGGGGCTCGACGAGTTCGCCGGCTACCAAACGTCACGATAGGTCCGCAATACGGACAGGAAGGTGTGAACGTGAATAGTGCCCTCTTTCATCTTCAAAGCGCCAGAGCGGCATCAGCGTCACCCGCCGACGTGGATACCGGGTCGACGCAGCGGGTCCCGTTCGGTCCGGCGGATGATCTCCCGCACCACCGGCGGGGTGTCCCCCCGGCCCAGGATGAGGTAGCGCGCCAGGTGCGCGATCGGGCTGCCCTCCGACCACTCGAAGTGCGCGTGCGGCCGTACCCCGGTGGCATCCCGCAACGCCAGCAGGATCGCGGCGATCGCGTTCGGCGCGGCCGGACTGTCGGCCCGCAGCACCCGGAAGCCGCCCACCTCGATGCCGTGCACGCACAACACCTGACTGAACTCCGACGGATCGACCACATCGATCTCCAGGAACAGCACGTCCGCGGCCCCGGGCACCGGATTCATCCCGCGCTGCGCCCGCTCCTTGAGCGTGTACTCCTTCACCGACCCCTTCTGCCGCTTGTTGGCGATCAGGTGCAGCTGCCCGTCGTGCGCCAGCGACTCGCTGATGAACCGACGGGCCGCCTCGTCGAACTCGATCCGCTCGGCGCGCAGCTCGGTGGTCCGGGTGACCCGGGAGACCAACGAGACCACGATGATGCCGAGGATGAACAGCGCGGAGATCGTGATGCCGTCCGGCTGTTCGATGACGTTCTCCAGCAGCGCGTACAGCAGCACCAGGGTCAGCACCGTGAAGCCGATCGCGGAACCCCGCCGGTGGTGACGGGCCGCGGAGATGGTCACCGCCACCGCCCCGGAGACCATCATCGCCAGGATCCCGGTGGCGTACGCCCCGGCCTGGGCGTTGACGTCGGCGCGGAAGGCGATCGTGATGGCGACGCTGACGACGGTGTAGACGATCACCACGGGGCGTACCGCCCGCGCCCACTCCGGGGCCATGCCATAGGACGGCAGGTAGCGGGGCACGATGTTGATCAGCCCGGCCATCGCCGAGGCGCCGGCGAACCAGAGGATGAGCACGCTGCTCACGTCGTAGACGGTGCCGAACACCTCCCCCAGGTAGGCGTGCGCCAGGAACGCCAGCGCCCGCCCGTTCGCGCCGCCGCCCGGCCGGAACTCCTCCTCCGGAATGAGCGCCGTGGTCACGAAGGTCGTCGAGATCAGGTACACCGACATGATCAACGCAGCGGTGGTGAGCAGCCGGCGTGTGTTGCGGATCCGGGCGGCGAGCCGGGCCTGCTTGTCCGGGCCGTCGGCCGCCACCAGGGGCATCATGCTGACCCCGGTCTCGAAACCGGACAACCCCAGCACCAGCAGCGGGAATGCCAACACGGCGGTGAGCAGCACCTGGCCCGGTCCGCCACCGGTCGCGGTCACCGCGGCCGTCCAGTTCGACACGATGCCCGGGTCCTCGACGATCCGACCCACCGCGACCACGACGATCACCGCGTTGAGCACCAGGAAGACCGCGACCAGCGGGATGGCCACCACCACCGCCTCGCGGAACCCGAGCAGGAACACCCCGCCGAGGATGAGCAGCAGCGCCACCGTCACCACGACCGGCACCACGGACCCGTGCAGGACGTCCGGCAGGTACGGGTTCTCCAGCAGGTGCACGGTGGCGTCGGCCGAGGAGAGGGTGATCGTGATGATCCAGGAGGTGGCCACGAAGCCGAGCAGCACGAGAACGAAGATCTTGCCCCGCCAGAACGGCAACAACCGCTCCAACATCGCCACCGAACCCTGACCGTGCGGGCTCTCGTGGGCCACCCGCCGGTACATCGGCAGCATGCCGGACAGGGTGAGCACGACGATCAACAAGGTCGCCAGCGGGGAGAGCGCCCCGGCCGCCACCGCCGCGATGCCCGGCAGGTACGACAGCGTGGAGAAGTAGTCCACGCCGGTCAGGCACATCACCTGCCACCAGGCGTGCCGACGGTTCTGCCCCTCGGTCGCCTCGGGGCCGGGCGGCTGCACCTGGTGCTGGAAGAGCCACCGGCGCAGCGGGCTGGCCGGCGGCGCCGAGCGGGCCGGTGTGGCCACGCGTTCGGGCACCACGACGCCCTGCCGGCCACCCCGATGTGGGCGGGCCGGATCGCGGGCCGCCCGCAGCGCCGGGTCCGGCCCGCTCGGCGCGTGGCGGCGCCCGCTCCAGCGCCGTGGTTTTGCCCGGTGCTCGTCACCCATCGCCAGTCCCACCCTCACAGGTCCTGATCTGACGGTAGGCGGTGCCCCGGCGTCCGATCGGCGGAACCGGGTACCTGTTCGGCCTGCTCAGGACAGGTCCGCGACGGCGAGCAGCCGGGCCAGCGCGAGTGGGTCGGCGACGGTGACGGTGGCCGCCGGGTGCCGGGGCCGTCCCCCGGGCACCAGCGCCGCCACCGGTACGCCGAAGCGCAGGCAGATCCCGCCGGCCGCGCTGCTGCCGAAGGTCGCGCCGCCGTCAGCCAGCGACAGGTGCGGGCCGATCGCCCGCCACCAGCGGTACGGTCCGCTCAGCTCCACCGCGGTGACGTTGCCCCGGTCGGTCCGCAGCCGCCACGGCCCGTACCGGATCATCAGGTCCCGTTCGGTGACGGCGACCCAGGCCGTCGCCGGGCGGACCCCGAGCAGCGCCAGCATCGGGCGGAACACCGGATCGAAGCGGAACGGAAACCGGGCCACGACGCCGGTCATCGGGCGCTGGGCCGAGCGGTGGGACCACGTCCCGGCGGGCGTCGGTGCTGCACACGGACTGGGTGGAGAAGTTGTGCGCGGTGATTTCCGTGCGGTCGTACCCGCGCCAGAAGCGGT
>NZ_JBEYSL010000529.1:0-4410 GCF_040642735.1 Micromonospora sp. NPDC047753
ACCAGCACGGCGAGCCACTGACCATCACCGGCAGCGGGTTCCTGGCCCGCGCCCTGCAACACGAGACCGACCACCTCGGCGGGCGGCTCTACGTCGACACCCTGCGCGGCGACACCCGCCGCCGCGCCCTGCGCGAAATCCGCGCCGGGCGCTTCGACTCACCCAGCCGCCGCGGCTAGCTCACCCACTGGTCGTGGCCCAGCTTCGCGACCAACGCCACCACCACCACCAGCAACACCACCCGCACAAACCCGGAGCCGCGGCGCAACGCCATCCGCGCCCCCAGCACCGCGCCGGCGATGTTGCACACCGCCATGCCCGCGCCCAGCAGCCACCACACGTGCCCGGTCGCCGCGAACACCACCAGCGCGCCCAGGTTCGTCCCCGCGTTGACGACCTTCGCCATCGCCGAGCCGTGCACGAAGTCCGCGCCCACGAGGGCGGTGAACGCCAACACCAGGAATGTGCCGGTGCCCGGGCCGATCAACCCGTCGTACAGGGCGATCCCCACCCCGGCCACCGCGATCACCGCCGCCACCCGCACCGTCGTGCGCTTCGCCGGCACCGCGACCACTCCCATCCGGGGACGCAACAGCACGAACGCCGCCACCGCCACCAGCACCACAAGGACGACCGGCCGGTACGCCGACGCCGGCACCGCCCCGGCCAGCGCCGCGCCCACCCCCGCGCTGAGCACCGCGAGCCCCGCCGCCGGGCCCGCCACCCGCCAGTCGACAGTCGTCCTGCGCGCGTACGTCGCCGCCGCCGTGGCCGTGCCGAAGATCGCGGCCAGCTTGTTCGTGCCCAGCGCGGTAGCCACCGGCAACCCCGGGGCGGCCACCAACAACGCCGGCAGCAGCAACAACCCGCCACCACCGACCACGGCATCGACCCACCCGGCCATCGCCGCGGCGGCCAGCAGAGTACTCAGCGTCACGGCGTCCACGGGCGGCAATTCTGCCCACCCGACACGCCGCAACGGGCACCGAGTGGCCAGCCTCACCCGCTCACCGACCCCGCGTACGCCGCAACCACACCCCCAGTGCGCCGACCGCCACGAACACCAGCACCGAACACAGCAACACCTTCACCACCCGGCAACCATGCCACGGGCACGTAAGGTGCAGGAGTGCGCCTGGCCACCTTCAACCTGCTGCACGGACGGTCCCTCACCGACGGGCTCGTCGACTCCGACCGACTCGCCGCCGCCATCGGGGCCCTCGACGCGGACGTGCTCGCCCTGCAGGAGGTCGACCGCGACCAACGCCGCAGCGGCAACCTCGACCTCACCGCCATCGCCGCCCGCGCCCTCGGCGCACCACATCACCGCTTCGCCGCCGCCGTCGTCGGCACCCCCGGCGAACAGTTCCGCCCTCTGCGCCACGAAGACGACGGCCACGGGGAGCCCTGCTACGGCATCGGCCTGATCAGCCGACACCCCGTCCGCAGCTGGCAGGTCACCCGACTCAAGCCGGCGCCGGTGCGCTCACCGGTCTACGTGCCCGGCCCCCGCGGCGGTCTCATCCTGCTGCACGACGAACCCCGCGTGGTCCTCGCCGCCGTCCTGGACACCCCGCACGGCCCTCTCACCGTCGCCGCGACCCACCTGTCCTTCGTGCCCGGCTGGAACGCCCGCCAACTCCGTCAGACCGTCCGTGCCCTGCGCGCGCTACCGGGGCCCCGCGTCCTGCTCGGCGACCTCAACCTGCCCGCCGGCGCGGCCCGCCTCATCTCCGGCTGGCACCCCCTGGGCCGACTCCCCACCTACCCGTCCGGGCAGCCCCGCGTCCAACTCGACCACATCCTCGCCGACCGACACGCCCTCGCCGCCCTCCCGCCGGTCCGCGCGGTCACCGCGCCGTCGTCCACCATCAGCGACCACCGTCCCCTGCTGGTCGACCTCGGCTGAGCATCATCGCCCCATCGCGCCTCACGAATGTCCCGGGTGGGCTCGGCGCCCATCGCCGCGCACCACACGGGCGACACCATCACCGAGGTCGAGTTCTTCGAGGGGTACGCGCACCTGCTGCCCGCCGAGCCGGAGTCGGCGGGGGAGCGGGCCACCAAGACGCAAGATTCCCTCAAGATCATTGCATCGACGGACTTCGACGATCATGCTGGTCGACACGCCACGATCAACTCGTCGGAGGCCACATGAGACGCCAGCGACAAACCCTCATCGCCGTGTCCACCCTCATCGCCCTCACCCTCACCACCGCAGCAACCCCCGCCAACGCCCAAACCGCCGCACCACCCGACCAGGTCACCGCCCTCACCGCCCACCAGGCCGACGGATACACCACCCTCGCCTGGCGACCCGTCGACGGCGCCACCGACTACCAGATCGAACGCACCCCCGTCGACGCCGACAACACCCCCACCGGCGCACCCACCATCGTCGGCATCTGGCGACCCAACCGCCAGATCAACCAACAGGCACCCACCTTCGCCGACGCCGGCTACAACCCCGGCGACACCTTCCAATGGCGCGTACGCGCCCGCACCGGCACCACCGAACAGCCCTACTCCGACCCGGTCACCGCCACCACCACAGCACCCTGGGGCAACCCCACGACCCCCGGCGAGCAATTGCGCACCGGCTGGGAAACCACCCACGCCGCGCAGTACACCAGCGACACCGACGAGTACGCGTACACCGCCGCCATCGACGCCCTCAGCGACCGCGTACGCGTCGTCGAACTCGGCCGCACCGTCCAGAACCGACCCATCAACATGATGGTCATCGGCCACCCCACCCCGGCGGCCACCCCGCAAGCCGTCGCCGCCACCGCACCCGTGGCCATCAACTGCAACGTGCACGGCAACGAACCCGGCGACCGCGAAGCCTGCCTCATCATGGCCCGCCAACTCGCCTTCAGCACCGACCCCCGCATCACCGACCTACTCAGCCACACCACCGTCCTGATCGTCCCCACCATCAACGGAGACGGCCGCGCCAACAACACCCGCGGCAACTCCACCGGCCAGGACCTCAACCGCGACTACTCCCTGATCCGCCAACCCGAAACCACCGCGTACATCACAATGGTCCGCGACTACCGACCCGTCGCCGGCTACGACGGCCACGAGTTCGGCAACTCCCGCGCCGGCGACCTGCCGATGCTGCCCCCACGGCACCAGAACGTCGCCCAACCCATCTTCGACCAGTCCCAGGACATGATCGAAGGCCACATGTACGCCAAGGGCGCCGAAGCCGGCTGGTGGGCCTGCCCCTACGGCTGCGAAGGCGGCGGCAACGTCGGCCTCAGCGAGGAAACCATCCTGCGCAACACCCTCGGGCTCAAGAACGTCACCAACTCCCTGCTGGAACTACGCAGCTCCGGCGGCCAGACCCGCCCCGACGAGGGCAACACCGCCAACAACAGACGCCGCAAGACCTACTCCGCCCTGTGGACGTTCCACCAGTTCCTCGACTACCACCGCGCCGACCGCGCCGACATCCTGACAGCCCGCAGCGAAGCCATCGAAACCCAAGCCGCCAACACCGGCCGGCTCGTCTTCCGCGGCTCCCGCCCCATCCCCGCCCACCCGGCACCGCACCCCGGCGACAGCCCACCACCACTCGACGCGCCCCCCACCGACCTGATCCTCGACAACCCGCCCTGCGCCTACAAACTCACCGACGAGCAGTACAACGGCGCCCGCACCGACGGACCCGGTGGCGTCGGCACCACCGTCGCCCAGCGCATCGCCGCCCACGGCTGGAAGGTCATCACCATCGGCGACGACCACTACGTCCCCCTCAACCAACCCGAACGCGGCCTCATCCCCCTGCTCCTCGACGGCAAGGGCGTGGAGAAGCTGACCGACGGCGAACGCGTCTATCCCACCCTCACCGGCCGCCGCAACGGACCCCTGACCGTCACCGGCTTCACCTGCGCCGACAACGCCACCATCAACGGCCCGGTCACCGTCCGGGCCGGCGCGGCACTCGTCACGACGGCAACCACCATCAGCGGCCCCCTCACCGCCACCGGCGCCGCCGGCATCCTCCTCGCCGACAGCACCATCAACGGCCCGGTCCGCATCGCCACCACCGACACGATCTCCATCATCGACGCCACCATCGCCGGCCCCGTCGACCTGTCCGGCAACACCACCGCCACCGACGCACCCGTGCTGGCCGGCACCACCATCCGCGGCCCGCTCAACTGCACCGGCAACAACCCCACCCCGCACAACCTCGGCATCGCCAACACCGTCCACGGCCCCCGCACCAACCAGTGCGCGGCACTGTGACCAACCACTAGCGAGCCATCACGCCGGCGGCGCGGACCCGACACCCGCGCCGCCGGCACCCCACCAGCAACACCGCACCCCGTGGAGGCCCCCCGCGCCCGGTGACCAAGCGTTCCAACCACCGGTCATGGTCGCCACCGGAGGGGGACA
>NZ_JBEYSL010000530.1:0-4383 GCF_040642735.1 Micromonospora sp. NPDC047753
GGCCGGAGGAGCTGTCCGAGCCCGAGTCGAAGAACATCATCTGGCTGGTCGAGAAGTACAAGAACATCAAGTTCATGATGTCGGTGCACTCCAACGGCGGCCAGCTCTTCTGGCAGCCCGGCGCCTACATCGCGGACGGCCGGATCACCACGCCGCGCCCGCCGCTGGGTGACGAGGCGTTCTACTGGCAGTCTGCCGCCCGGATCCTGTCCCAGGTCAAGGCCCACCGGGAAACCGTCGTCACGCCGGAGAACGTCGGCGGCTCGTCCGACGTCCTGTACTCCTCAGCGGGCAACGTACGCGAGGACCTTTACCACACCTACGGGATCTACGCGTTCGGCTGGGAGGTCGGGGGCTCCGTCTACAACCCGGCCACCGGTGACTGGCAGGGCGGTTCGTTCCAGCCGGAGTGGGACGGGAACCCCGAGCTGGTCAGTGGCCACGCCGAGACCATGGAGTACGCCAACGGGATCATGGAGATGTTCCGGGTCGCGGCGGACTGGGGCAGGGACAACAAGAACCCGACGTCCCAGCTGGTCCCCGGCGCGGGGCGTTACTCCGGGCCTGTCGACGTGCGCTTCGAGACCAGCGAGCCGGCCACCATCTACTACACGACCGACGGCAGCCGGCCCACGCTCGAGTCGCCCCGCTACGCGGCGACCGAGTTCCGTGAGCCGGGGCAGGTGTTCCACGTGACCGAGACGACGACGTTCCGCTGGTTCTCGGTCGACAGCGCCGGCAACATCGAGAAGAACTACGACCCGACGAAGAACGACAAGCGCAACAACTACCGCACCGCGACGATCAGAATCGCCAAGAGGTAGCGCCCCGCGGCAATCGATGCCCCGTCGGTGCGGACCACCCGCGCCGACGGGGCAACCTCTGCATGAACACGTCACGCCGCTCAGCGGCCGTACACCTCCAGCTCCCACAGCGAATAGCCGTACGCGGGCAGAGCCCGCTGGGTGCCCTGGACACGTAGGTAGCGACCGGTCGCCGAGACGGCGATGTCGTCCACACCGCCGTCGCCCGTGGTCGTGGTGTGCACCGGTGACCAGGTGGCGTTGTCCGGGGAGACCTGGATCTGGTACGCCCGCGCGTACGCCGCCTCCCAGGTCAGCCGGACCCGGTCGAGGGTGCGGGACGCGCCGAGGTCCACCGAGATCCACTGCGGGTCGGCGTACGCGCTGCCCCAGCGGGTGGTCGTGATGCCGTCCACGGCGTTGCCCGCCACGTGCGTGCTCCCCGGCTCCACGCTGGAACTAGTGACCGGCCTGCCCCGGGAGAGCAGGGTGCTGCCGGCCGCGGTGCCGTAGACGTTGAGGTCCCACAGCGAGTAGCCCCACTGGGTGGCGCGTTGGGTGCCGTACACCCGCAGGTAGCGGCCGGTGCCGGTGACGGTGAGGTCGTCGACGCCGCCGTCGCCGGTGGTCGTGGTGGACACCGGCGACCAGGTGGCGTTGTCCGGCGACACCTGGACCTGGTACGCCCGCGCGTGGGCCGTCTCCCAGGCCAGCCGAACCCGGTTGATCGCGTACGAGGCTCCCAGGTCGACGGTGATCCACTGCGGGTCGGCGTACGCGCTGCCCCAGCGGGTGGTCGTGTTGCCGTCCACGGCGTTGGCCGCCGCGTGCGCGCTGCCCGGCTCGACGCTGGACGCCGTCACCGGCCGGCCCTGGGCCAGGTCGGTGGCGGGCGGCTCACTCGGGCCGTCGGTCCTGACCCGCACGTTGCGATAGTTGATGTCCATTCCGGCGCCGTCGTTCTGCAACCCGATGTAGCCGTTGGCGATGGCCCGGCTGCTGACGTAATCGTTGATCTTGACGCCGTTGAGCCAGATCTCGACCCGCTGGCCGTGCACGCCGATCTCGTAGGTGTTCCAGGAGCCGGGTGGGTTGAGCGCCGCCGCGCGGACGGCCTGGTTGGGTGCCTGGAAGCTGTAGACGCTGCCGGTGGTGCGCGTCGGGTCGCCGTCGGTGGCGTCGATCTGGATCTCGTGACCGGCGGCGACCGGGCCCCATGGGTCGCCCTGCGGATCGGGGAACCCGATGAAGACTCCACCGTTGTCGTCGCCCGGCATCATCCAGTCGACCTTGAGCGAGTAGTTGGCGAAGGTACGCACCGGGTACCAGAGCAACCCCATGCCACCGTTCGACGTGAGGGTGCCGTCGGCCAGGGTGAAGCCGCCCGGCCCCGCCTGTCGCCACTGCCCGAGGCTGGCCTGGGTGCCGTCGAACAGCGGGGTGTAGCCGGGCTCCGGCCGGCAGTCGGCCGCCACCGCGCCCGCCGCCACCTGGATGCCGCCCAGCAGCATCCGGGTGAAGTTCGGGTCGGTGTAGCTCTGCTCGGTGTGGCCGAGGCCGGTGTACCAGGAGCGTCCGCCGCCGTAACTGTGGCACCAGGTGATCGGGTGATCACCGCCCATCGACCCGCCGGTGTACGACGACTCGTCGAGGTTGGCCAGCACCTTGACCGCCGAGCGGGGGTTGGTTCGGTAGTTGTACCACTCGTCGGTGCGGGTCCAGGTCGACGGCAGGTGCGCGGTCGAGACGTTGGCCCGGTCCTCGACCCGCACTGTCGCCTGCTGGGTGGCCGGGTGCGAGGCGAAGTACCCGCCGACCAGCCCGCCGTACCACTGCCAGTCGTACTCGGTGTCCGCGGCGGCGTGCACTCCGACGAAACCCCCGCCGGCGCCCACGTACGCCTCGAAGGCACCCTGCTGGCCGGCGTTGAGCACGTCCCCGGTGGTGCTGAGGAAGACCACCGCCTGGTACTGGGCGAGGTTGGCGGTGGTGAAGGTCGCCGCGTCCTCGGTGGCGGTGACTGTGAAGCCGTTCGCCGCGCCGAGCTGCTGGATGGCGGCGATGCCGTTGGGGATGGAGGAATGCCGGAAGCCGGCGGTTTTGGAGAAGACCAGGACCTTGCCCAACGGTGCGGCCTCGGCAGGGGCCGAGGTCACCGTCGCCGCGCCGGCGGCGAGGGTGAGTCCGGTGACGACGGCGGCGGCGAGCGGAGTCAACTTCATCGACACGATCTCCTCTGGATCGTCGTGCGGATGCAGGTCTCGCACCCCGGGAAGTGCCCCGGTGTGCCCGCGTCCGCCGAAACGAGGGCGATGTCGAGACAACGCGGAGCGGCGTCACCGTGCCGGGTTGACGGCAACCGGATGAACATCGATCCACATCGTTGATGTGCAGTTAACAACGGGCGCCAGTGAGGGTCAATCCCTTGGGATGGCCCGGGTTTCCTCAGGAGCGGTGAGCCGCCACGTTGATGACGTTGCCGTCCGGAGCGCGGACGAAGAACCTGCGCACGCCCCACGGCTCGGTGGTCAGCGGGTGCACGATCTCGTAGCCGAGCCGCTGTGCCTCCGCATAGGCGCCGTCCACGTCATCCACCTGCACGCTGATGACCGAGTCCTCGGGTGCGGTCGCGTCGCCGGAGACGAGCTGCACGGCGGCGGCCCCGACGCCATTGTCGGCGTCAGGCGAGGTGTAGCGGGCCACCCAGCCGAGGTTGAACTCCTCGGTGCCGAGACCGAGGAAGTCGGTGTAGAAACCCTTAGCGGCGCCGATGTCAGCCACCGGAAGGTTGGGGAGAATACGGATCACGCGCACGCGGACCTCCAGCTCAGACGTCTCGGCCCGCTCGATTATCCGCCTGACATGACCCTGACCGCGCACTCCGGTCCTGGCGCGGCGACGGGTGGTCCTGGGCCCCTAGTCTGATGACCATGAAGACGCGCAGGCCGGTGCTGGTGGTCGCCCTCGTCACGGTTGCCACGATGGTGCTGGTGGCCGGCGGGTGCGTCGCGGCCGGAATCCTGGCCGTCCGAGATGATCCTGCCGACCTGCGTTCGTGCCAGAAGTCGTTGCAGGTCGCCGAGGCGAAAGTTCGGACCGACCGCTGGGATCCGCCAGAGGAGATGCCGGACCTCGGCGATTACCTCGAGATCCACTGGCAGTTGCGTGCCAGCGGCAATCCGTGTTCCCGAGCGCCCGGCCCGACGGACTGGGCGTACCAGGGTGTGATCAAGCTGCGGCCGGAAGACACCAGAGCGTTGGCAGAGCGGTACGAATTTCGGCCCTGGTCCTCCGTCAACCTGGATGAACTGTCCCACTCCAGCAAGCCCACGGACGCCTGGTCGGCCCTCGTGCCCTTTCTGCCGACCGCGCCGACATGGCTGCACAGCACGTTGTACAACGAGGGGAATCCGTCGACACGATGGCGCGTCGGATTCCTCGACGTCGAGCATCAGACGCTCTTCTTCATGCTGAACGACCACTAACTTGATCTTTAACCTGCGGGGCGGTGGCATCGACCCCGGCTGATCATGGGGACAGCCCTTGGTCGATCATTCCTCTTGTCTAGGGAAGAAGATCG
>NZ_JBEYSL010000531.1:0-4379 GCF_040642735.1 Micromonospora sp. NPDC047753
GGACGGCGACCAGTCGGCGGCGGGGGTGTGGTGTGCCCGGCTCGACCTGCCGTACGCGTCAGTCGTTGTTCCAGAACGGGTAGTTGCCGGTCGAGCGCAGGATCGCCCCGCCGATGATGTTGATCACGCCGAACGCGATGGCGAGGTAACCGAGCAGCGGCGACTGCCCGTACCGCCGGGCGTCGCGGATGGACAGGTAGCCGAAGACGATGCCGAAGATGCCGCAGCAGATCAGCCCCAGCACGATGCCCAGCACGCCCCAGAGGGTGGTGCGGTCGCGTCCCTGGGCCGGTGGTGGTGGGGGAGGCGGGTATGGCGTCGTCACAGCTTCCTCCGAGCGGTCATGGGCGACGTGCCGGCCCGGACCGCGACCGGCGGGCCCGTCCCGGGTGGCGGCGACTCGCGCCCCCTCAGGGCCGAGGCTAGACCGGCCCGGGTGGGCAGGACGTCGGTTCGGTGAACTCGCCGACCTTAGGAGGGGTTAACGGACTGCCACCGCCCGCGCGACGTGCCAGAGTAGAGCGGATGTCCCCCGTCACCCCTGACCGTCCCAGCCGTCCCGGCGGTGTGAGCGCCGACGACCGGCCGGTCGACCGTGCCGCACCGGCCCGGCGGGTGCCCGCGCCTCGCGCTGGTGGGTCGCCGCGCGGGCGGGCGCCGCTGCCCGTTGCCGCCGGGGTGGCCGCCTGCTGGGCCGCCGTCACCTCGTACCTGCCGGTCGCCATCGTGCTCGGCCTGGTGCAGCTCGGCGCGGATGGCACCACAGTGACCGGCACGCTGCGCACCGCGCTGGCCGGCTGGCTGCTCGGGCACGGCGTGCCGTTGCACACCGAAACCGGGCCGCTCGGGCTCGCCCCGCTGGCGCTGACAGTGCTCGCGCTCTGGCGGCTGAGCCGCGCCGGCGTGCACGTCAGCCGTGCGATCGGTGCTCGCGACACCCGCTCCCCGCGCCGCGCACTGCTCGCCGCGGTCGCGGTCGGCATTGCGTACGCGCTGCTCGGCGCGCTCGCGGCGGTGCTGGTCGGCACCGGCGGGCCGAGTGTGTCGCTGATCCGGGCGGGCGCCACGTTCGCGGCGGTCGGCACACTCGCCGCGCTGGTCGGCGCGGTCCGGATCACCGCCGTGACCCGGCTGCTCGTCTCCCGGCTCCCGAGCCCGGTGCGCGACGGCGTTCGCACCGGCCTGGTGGCCGGGCTGCTGCTGCTCGGCGCGGGCGCGGGAGCAGCCGGCCTGGCGGTGGCCACCGGTGGCGGCGATGCGGCCGACATGATCGGGGCGTACCGGACCGGAGTCGCCGGGCAGGCCGGCATCACCCTGGTCAGCGTCGCGTACGCGCCCAACGCGGCGGTCTGGTCGACCAGTTACCTGCTCGGGCCGGGGTTCGCGGTCGGAACTGACACAGCGGTCCGCACCAGCGAGGTGTCGGTCGGCGCGCTGCCGGCCGTGCCGCTGCTCGCTGGCCTGCCGCGTGGCCCGGTGGACGGCTTCGGCGCCCTGCTGCTCGCGGTGCCGGTGCTGGCCGGGATGGTCGCCGGTTGGCTGCTCGCCCGGCGGGTGGCTCGACTCGCCGGGCCGGAGCGGGCTGCGCAGCGCTGGGCCGTGTTGCTGACGCCGGCGGTGCTGGCCGGGCCGGTGGCCGGTGTGGTGCTCGGTGCGGCAGCGGCGGTCTCCGGTGGGCCGCTCGGCGCCGGCCGGCTGTCCCAGGTCGGCCCGGTGAGTTGGCAGGTCGGGGCGGTGGCGGCCGGTGTCATAGCGGTCGGCGCGCTGGTCGGCGCTGCCGCCACCCGGGCGCTGACCCGCGGGCCCGCGCAGTAGACGAGCGCGGGGCGCCCCGAGTGAACCCCGGAGCGCCCCGTCGAATCCGAACCCGTCAGGGCTGGGTGGGCAGGTTGACCTGCGCCACCACGCTCAGGATGAGCAGCAGGATGCCCAGCCCGACGCCGACCGCGCCGCAGATCAGGCCGGCCTTGGCCTGGCCGGCGTTGTTGGCCTGACCCTGGGCCACCTTCTGCTTGGCGAGGTAGCCGGTCACGACGCCAGCGATGCCGACCGGGATGCCCAGGTACAGGCAGCAGACCAGCGGGATCGACGCGATACCGAGGATCATCGACACCAGGCCGAGGGTGTTGTTATGCCCCTGCGCCTGCGGGTACCCGGCGTTCGGGTAGGTCGGGCCGGCGCCGTACGGGGGCTGCTGCTGCGCGTACGGGTCGTTCGGCTGCTGACCGTACGGCTGGCCCGAGGTGGGCTGCTGACCGTACGGGGCCTGCGGCGCGGCGTACGGGTCGTTCGGCTGCTGGCCGTACGGCTGGCCGGAGGTGGGCTGCTGGCCGTACGGGGCGGCCGGCGGCTGGGGAGCGGTCGGGTCCTGGTTGGGCTGCTGGCCGTACGGGTCCTGACCGGGGTTACCGGGCTGCATTCGAGAAGCTCCTTGGACTGGTTCCGTCAGTTGGTGCTCTTATTTCCATCCATGATCGCGGTCAGTCCTCCCAAAGCCCAGTACAGCAACAGGACGACATGTCTCCCAAAGCAGGCAAAAAGGTCCTAGTCGACCGCTTCGCGTGCCGGATCAGGGGCGGTGTGTGGGCCGGTGCGGCGTTCGGCCCGAGCGAGCGGCAGCGTACCGGGTCGACGCACGTCCGCACTGTCGAAGATCGGCGTGCCGCCCAGTCGAAGGGTGTCCCTGACCTGCCCGATAGGGTGGCCCGGTGACCGAGCCCGCGCCTGTCGCCCGCATCGTCGTCCTCATCTCCGGCTCCGGGAGCAACCTTCAGTCGCTGCTGGATGCCGCCGCCGACCCCGCGTACGGCGCACAGGTCGTCGCGGTCGGCGCGGACCGCGACGGCATCGCGGGCCTGGACCGGGCCGACGCGGCGGGGGTGCCCACCTTCGTCGAGCGGGTCCGCGACCACGACACCCGGGAGGGCTGGGACCGCGCGCTCACCGCGCACGTCGCGAAGCACCAACCCGACCTGGTCATCTCCGCCGGTTTCCTCAAGTTGGTCGGCCCGCACTTCCTCGCCGCCTTCGGCGACCGCTACCTGAACACCCACAACACGCTGCTGCCGGCGTTTCCCGGCATCCACGGCCCGCGTGACGCTCTCGCCTACGGCGTGAAGCTCACCGGAGCCACCCTCTTCTTCGTCGACGCCGGCATGGACACCGGGCCGATCGTCGCGCAGGTCGCGGTGCCGGTGCTGGACGACGACGACGTCGACACGCTCACCGAGCGCATCAAGGAAGCCGAGCGACGCCAGCTCGTCGAGCAGGTCGGTCGGCTGGTCCGCGAAGGCTGGACCATCACCGGAAGGAAGGTCACGGTTCCGTGAGTCCCACTCAGGACGGGCGCCGCCCGATCAGGCGGGCGCTGGTCAGCGTCTACGACAAGACCGGGCTGGCCGAGCTGGCTCAGGCCCTGCACGCCGCCGGTGTGGAGATCGTGTCCACCGGCAGCACGGCGGGCACCATCGCCGCCGCCGGGGTGCCGGTGACGCCGGTGGAGACGGTGACCGGGTTCCCCGAGGTGCTCGACGGCCGGGTGAAGACCCTGCACCCGAAGGTGCACGCGGGTCTCCTCGCGGACCTGCGGAAGGACACCCACGTGGCGCAGCTCGACGAGCTGGGCGTGGCGGCGTTCGACCTGCTGGTCTCCAACCTGTACCCGTTCCAGGCGACCGTCGCCTCCGGCGCCGACGTCGAGGAGTGCGTGGAGCAGATCGACATCGGCGGCCCGGCCATGGTGCGCGCCGCCGCCAAGAACCACGCCTCGGTCGCCGTGCTCACCGACCCGGCCGCTTACCCGGCGCTGCTCGGCGCGCTCGCCGAGGGTGGCTTCACAGTGGCCCAGCGCCGCGCGCTGGCCGCCCGGGCGTTCGCCGACATCGCCGAATACGACGTGGCGGTGGCCCGGTGGTTCGCGCAGGAGCTGGCACCCGCCGACGACTCGTGGCCGCAGTTCGCGGGGCTGGCGCTGCGCAAGTCGACAGCGCTGCGCTACGGCGAGAACCCGCACCAGCCGGCCGCGCTCTACACCGACCCGGACGCCCCGGCCGGGCTGGCCCAGGCCGAGCAGCTGCACGGCAAGGAGATGTCGTACAACAACTACGTCGACGCCGACGCCGCCTGGCGGGCCGCGAACGACTTCGCCGACCAGCCGGCGGTGGCGATCATCAAGCACGCGAACCCGTGCGGCATCGCGATCGGCGCGGACGTCGCCGAGGCGCACCGCAGGGCGCACGCCTGCGACCCGGTGTCGGCGTTCGGCGGTGTCATCGCGGTCAACCGGCCCGTCGCCTGGTCATCTTCGCCAGCGAGGACGTGGGCATGGCCGACCCCGGGGCGCTGAGCGTGGCGACCGCGGCCGCGCACGCGGTCGAGTA
>NZ_JBEYSL010000532.1:0-4379 GCF_040642735.1 Micromonospora sp. NPDC047753
GGCCCCGAGCACGCCGATGCTCAGGTCGGCGGCGTGCATCGAAGGATGCGGAATGTGCGCTTGATCGGGCCAGGAAATGACGCCGCGGAGGGCGAAGTGCAGCGGCAACGGTTGCCGGGTCGTCGCGGCCGGCTGCCGGGCGCTGGTGGTCACAGTGGACGTCCCGGTGCTCGGCCGACGCCCCCGGGACCTCCGCAACGCGTTCCGGCTGCCGACCGAGGTGGTCGCCGCGAACCTCCCCGACGGTCGCGACGCCTTGGCGCACTCCGGCGCCCCCGGGGTGTCCGCGATCGCCGCGCACACCGCCGCGTCGTTCGCGCCGGCGCTGCGCTGGGCGGACCTGGCGTGGCTGCGCGAGCAGGTCGACCTGCCGCTGGTGGTCAAGGGGCTGCTGGACCCGCGCGACGCGACCGAGGCGGTACGGGTCGGCGCCGACGCGGTGGTCGTCTCCAACCACGGCGGGCGGCAACTGGACGGCTCACCGGCGAGCGTCACCATGCTGCCGGAGGTCGTCGACGCGGTCGGGGACGGCTGCCAGGTGCTGCTGGACAGCGGCATCCGTTGCGGCACCGACGTGCTGCGGGCGTTGGCGTTGGGTGCGGCCGGGGTGCTTGTCGGCCGACCGCTGCTCTGGGCCCTCGCAGTCGGTGGCGAACCGGCCGCCCGGGACGCGTTGGGGCTGCTCGCCGCCGAGCTGACCGACGCGCTCACCCTGGCCGGCTGCGCCGACGTGGTGGCGGCCGGCCAGCTGCGCACCCTCGGGGTGGGTTGAGGGATGAGCGCTGCCGAACCGGTCGACCTGACCGTCGCCGACCTGCACCCCGCGCTGGGCGATCCGGCGCTGACCTCGATGAACTTCCTCAACGAGGTGTCCGAGCGTCACCCGACGGCGGTGTCCCTCGCGGCCGGCCGGCCGTACGAGGAGTTCTTCGACGTCGCGGCGGTGCACCGGCACCTGGACACCTTCCACCGGCACCTCGTCGACGACCTGGGGCACCGACCCGAGCAGGCCCGGCGGCTGCTGCTGCAGTACGGCCGGACCAAGGGCATCGTGCACCACCTGATCGCCCGCAACCTCGCCGTCGACGAGGGGATCACCGTCGACCCGGAGGACGTGGTGGTGACCGTCGGCTGCCAGGAGGCCATGTTCCTGGTGCTGCGGGCGTTGCGGGCCGGGCCGGCGGATGTGCTGCTCGCGGTCGCCCCGACCTACGTCGGCCTGACCGGGGCGGCCCGGCTGGTGGACCTGCCGGTGTGGCCGGTCGCCGGTGGGCCGACCGGGGTCGACCTGGCCGACCTGGCCGCCCAGGTACGCCGAGCCCGGGCTGCGGGGCTGCGGCCGCGCGCCTGCTACCTGATGCCGGACTTCGCCAACCCCTCCGGCGTCAGTATCGACACCGCACACCGGCAACGGTTGCTGGACCTGGCGACGCAGGAGGATCTGCTGCTGCTGGAGGACAACCCGTACGGACTGTTCCACAGCGACGACGGGCCGCGCCCGCCCACCCTGAAGGCGTTGGACACCGGCCGGCGGGTCGTCTACCTCGGCTCGTTCGCCAAGACCGTGCTCCCCGGGGCACGTGTCGGCTACGTCGTCGCCGACCAGCGGGTCGGCGGCCCGGGCGGGCCGGTCGGCACGCTCGCCGACCAGCTCGCCATGATCAAGAGCATGGTCACCGTGAACACGTCGCCCATCGCGCAGGCGGTGATCGGCGGCCGGCTGCTGGAGCACGGTTGCAGCCTGGTGGCCGCCAACACCCGGGAGCGGTCCGCGTACACCAGGAATCTGCGCCACCTGGTGGCCGGCCTCACCCGGCGCTTTCCGGATCAGCCGGAGCACCCGGACCAGGCCGGGGTGCGGTGGACGGTGCCGGCCGGCGGGTTCTTCGTGGTGGTGACCGTGCCGTTCCCGGTCGACGACGCGTTGCTGGACCGCTCGGCGCGCGACCACGGGGTGCTGTGGACGCCGATGGCGCACTTCTACGACGACTCCGCGCCGGTGCGCGCGTTGCGGTTGTCGGTGAGCGCTGTCACACCGGAGCAGATCGACGTCGGGCTGGATCGCCTCGCGGCGCTGATCACCGCCGAGTTGGCTCGCCCGGCGGGTTGACACACCGCGTTCATCGGATGGCAATGCGCGACGACCCGCGTGCCGCCGTCCTCGTTGGACGGTCATAATAAGCCGCATGGTTGCCTGGGAGTACGCCCTGCTCGTCCGTCGCTATCAGGGACAGGGCCGCAATTTTCACGTCTCGTTCGTCTGGTACGCGCCGGACGGGTCACGCAAGGACATCACCGCCTTCGGCGACACCGCCATCGCGCACCTCAACCGCGCCGGCCGGGAGGGGTGGGAGCTGGTCTCCGCCGCCGAGGACGTCAACAACGTCCAAGGCAGCACCGAAGTCCACCGCTACCACCTCAAGCGCCCCATGGCCTGACCCCGGCTCTCCGCCCCCGTCCGCGTCGATCATGGAGTTGTGGTGGTGGGCGACATTCGCTACCCGCCCTCATTCGGGCACCACAACTCCATGATCGACGCGAGTCGGTCGGGTCAGCTCAGGTCGATGCCGGGGTAGAGCGGGTACGTGGCCAGCAGGTCGGTGGCCTGGCGGGCGATCTTGTCGGCCAGGCCGGCGTCCAGGGTGTACTTCGCCTTCGACGGGGTGCCGTCGGCGTTGGCGCCAGCGGTGGTCTGGGTCAGCACGGTGTGGATCAGCTCGGCGGTCTGGTCCATCTCGGCGGTGCCCAGGCCCCGCGTGGTCAGCGCCGGGGTGCCGATCCGGATGCCGGAGGTGTACCAGGCGCCGTTCGGGTCCTGCGGGACCGAGTTGCGGTTGGTGACGATGCCCGAATCGAGGAGGGCCTGCTCGGCCTGCCGGCCGGTGAGCCCGTAGCCGGACACGTCGATCAGCACCAGGTGGTTGTCGGTGCCACCGGCGACGAGCTTCGCGCCCCGACGCAACAGCCCTTCGGCGAGGGCCTGCGAGTTGTCCACGATCCGCTGGGCGTAGTCGGCGAAGTCGGGCCGGCGGGCCTCGGCGAGCGCGACCGCCTTGGCGGCCATCACGTGCGGCAGCGGCCCGCCGAGCACCATCGGGCAGCCCCGGTCCACCTGGTCGGCCAGCTCCGGCTGGCAGAGCACCATGCCGCCGCGCGGGCCGCGCAGCGACTTGTGGGTGGTGGTCGTGACGATGTGCGCGTGCGGCACCGGGTCGAAGTCGCCGGTGAACACCTTGCCGGCCACCAGGCCCGCGAAGTGCGCCATGTCGACCATGAAGGTCGCGCCGACCGAGTCGGCGATCTCGCGCAGGATCCGGAAGTTCACCTTCCGTGGGTACGCGGAGTAGCCGCCCACCAGGATCAGCGGCTTGAACTCGCGGGCCGCCTCGGCCACCCGGTCGTAGTCGATCAGACCGGTCGCCGGGTCGGTGCCGTAACTGCGCTGGTCGAACATCTTGCCGGAGATGTTCGGCCGGAAACCGTGGGTGAGGTGGCCGCCGGCGTCCAGCGACATGCCGAGCATCCGCTGGTTGCCCAGCTCGCGGCGCAGCGCGAACCAGTCGGCCTCGGTGAGGTCGTTGACCTGGCGGACCTGGGCCTTCTTCAGGGCGGGGGACTCCACCCGGTCGGCGAGCACCGCCCAGAAGGCGACCAGGTTGGCGTCGATGCCCGAGTGCGGCTGAACGTACGCGTGCGCGGCGCCGAACAGCTCCCGGGCGTGCTCGGCGGCGAGCGCCTCGACGGTGTCGACGTTCTGGCAGCCGGCGTAGAAGCGGCGGCCGACGGTGCCCTCGGCGTACTTGTCGCTGAACCAGTTGCCCATGGCCAGCAGGGTCGCCGGGGAGGCGTAATTTTCGCTGGCGATCAGCTTGAGTGACTCCCGCTGGTCGGTCAGCTCGGCGCCGATGGCGTCGGCGACCCGCGGCTCGACAGCCCGGATCACCTCAAGGGCACTCCGGAATGCGGTGGACTCTGCGTTGCGGGACATGCGACCTCCAACAGACGTGCGGGAAGGCCCAGGCGCTCGGCAAACGTCCACGTGACGAGGCCGCTCCCCGATGGTTCTCCATCCCCACGCGCCAGTAACGGCCCGGGAGGATCCTACCGGGCCGGAACCGGCCGTTCGGGCCGCCCTCCGGGAGGCGACCCCGCCAACGTGATTGGGCGATGCGACGCGGGGCGCACGGTAGGTGACCACCGCGCCGTCACGGGTGCGGCCAGGTTTCGCACAGAAGGAGTCGACAACATGACCACGCAAGGTGCAGCCCGCCGCCGGCAAGATCATTCCGGACAGGCTCAAGTCCGAGCAGCACCGCCGGATGGCCGAACCAGGCCCAGCCAGCTGACCCCCTACCCGCCCCCCGCCCCCGCCGCCCGCC
>NZ_JBEYSL010000533.1:0-4369 GCF_040642735.1 Micromonospora sp. NPDC047753
CGGCGCGATGCGGGTGATGGTCGAGCGGCCCGGCGTGGACCCGCTCGGCGGGGTGTTCTGCTACGCGCTGACCGAGCACCGCTGGGCGGTCGGTGTGTCGGTGCCCACCGCGACCAGCAGTCGGAGCTGGGCGACCGCCGAGCTGTCACGCTGGCGCGGCAGGCGGGCCGCCTCGGTGCCCGGTCGGGGTTGCGGACGCCGGGCGGTGCCCGTCTCCCCGGTCACAGCAGCGTCCCGACGACTGTCGCCTCGGGGTACTGCCGGCGCTGCTCGTCCCACTGCACGAGCATCGCGGACAGGAACGGCCGGCAGAGCCGAGCGGTCAACGTCGGGGTGTCGATCCGGTCGTACACCTCGATGTAGACGGTCGGGATGCGCCGCAGCCGGGCCAGCACCACGAACGGCACCGCCACCCCGGCGCCTGTGGTGACCACGGCGGCGACCCGCCGGGCCCGCAGCACCCGCCAGGCCAGCAGCGCGTTGCGCAGCAGGTTCGGCACGTTGCGGGTGGTCGGGTGGTGCGCCGGCACCAGGTCCTCGCCATCCAGCAACGACACCGCCTCCGGGGTGTCGAAGGTGACCCAGCAGCGCTGCCACTGTTCGTACCAGGGCCGCAGAGCCAGTAGTTGGGCCAGATGGCCACCGCTGGAGCCGACCAGCAGCAGCACCGGTGCCCCACTGTCGTCGTTGTTCGTGTCCACGCGACTCCCCACAAGTTCGCTTGGAATTTCAGTTCACGCCAGGCAGAAGCAGATCACACGATCCCCGGTCGTTGAATAGCGCGACCGGCCGAGCCGACGATCTCCACAGCGGGCGGTGCGGTGCACCGAACGTCCGAGGTCCATCGATCGTCATCACCACCTGCGATTATGTCGTCACTCTGCGGCGCACCGTCGTCGCCGCGATTCCTCCAGATCAGCCGCTATGTCTTTTCTCGATGACGTCCAAGAGTGCGGGATGCAGGGCGGCGTTCCAGCCCGCGCCCGCATCGGCCAGCCGCCACGTCCGCAACCACATCTCCACCAGGTACGCGTCGGCGACGAGCCGGCGCTGCGCGGCGTCGAGGCCGAGCCGCTCGCCGTGCCGGCTCAGGTGTCCGTCAACAGCCGAGGCGGCGGCGGCGGCCGGCTCCCCACGCAGCACGAGGGCCCGCTGGAACGCGTCGTGCGCCAGGTCGAAGCCGACCGGCACGTCCGGCCCGCTGTGCTCCCAGTCCCAGGCGACCAACCGGCCGGCGTGCCAGCCCAGGTTCCACGGCACCCAGTCACCATGCCAGTGACCGAACTCGACGCTGGTGTCGCCATGCCGGCGGGCCAGCGCCGAGACCGCAGCGACCGCCCGCGCACCGGCCGGCTCGGTCGCGGCGGCCTGGCCGGCCTGATCGGCCAGCCGACGCAGGAAGGTCGAGTCGACCAACGGTCGAGGCGTGCCGGCCGGGCCGCCCCGCCGGGCGACCGCGAGCAGCGCCGCGATCCGGGGCGGGTCGTCCACCGGCACCCCGCGTACCGCCGGGGGCAGCGGCTCGATCACCGCGACCACCTGACCCGCCCACGACGTCTCGGTGAGCAGTCGCGGCGGCGTCGGATGGTCGGCGACACCGACCACCTCCCGCAATGCCCGCAGCGCCGCCGCCTCCGCGCTGACCAGCGCGCGGGTCGCGTCGTTCCAGCCGATCTTCGCGTAGCCGCGCGGACTCCCGTCGGCACTGAAGAGTTGCAGGGTGGGCTTGCCGTTCGGGTCGGGTGGGCGGACCCCGAACGCGGCCAGCAGCGGCGTGTCACCCAGGTCGGCGGAGAGCCGCTCGCTCAGCAGCAGCTCCGCGGCCGGCACCCCGGCCGGCACCGAGACGGTCAAGGTGGGAAAGGGCGCGAGCCCCGCCCGACCGAACCGGGCCAGCCCGCCGAGCACCGCCCGCAGCGCGCGCACCTTCGGTGGCCGCAGGGCGTTGTACGCCAACAGGGACGCCGCCCCGGCCCGGGGCGCGCCCAACGGCACCAGGAACCGGGCCCGGGCGACCGACGGCACCACCGCGTACCGGGCCACCGCCTGGTGACCGGCCGGCAGGGCACCGGCCACGGTCAGGCCGACCCGGTCGTCCGGGAAGACCGCGCGGCTCACCCAACCCAGGCCGTCCACCCGCGAACGCGGGTCGGTGGCCGGGCCCACCCCTGTCGTCACGCCGCCCGGTCCGCCCAGTCGAGGTCCAGCCCGAGTCGTTGCCGCAACGCGTCGTTGTACGGCCGGTAGTAGTCGGTCAGCTCGGCGCGCACGCTCGGCTCCAACGGTGCCGAGCGTCGATCGTTGTAGACCTTGAAGTTGGGCAGGTCGTACGCCGGCAGACCGAGGAAGTCCAGGGTCCGTCGGTAGGTCGCCCGCGAGTCGCGGTACAGGTCCTCGCTGGGCAGGAAGAGGATCTGCCCCGAGTCGAAGCGCTCCAACCACGGCTCCAGGTGCTCCAGGTAACGCCCCCGGGCCCGGTACGTGTACCAGTCGTACGGCTCGCTGAACGACTCCGGCTCGGCGATCAACCGCTCCCGCTCCCCCGCCGTGCGTTCCGGCTCGGCGGCGAGGGCGGCGGCGAAGTCCAGTGGTTCGATGCCGTGGGTGCGGCGTTCCTTCCAGTGCGAGTACGCGCGTTCCACCGGGTCCCGCAGCAGCACGATGAGCTTCACCGACGGCATCAGCGCGGAGACCCGCTCCGCGGCGAGCGGGTGGAACATGTACAGCGGGGCGGCCTCACCGACCCGGACCGGCCCACCGTGCCGCTTGGCCAGGGCCTCGCGCTGCCGCTCGGTCGGGAAGTGCGAGCGGTACCAGGCTTCGCCGCGGCCCCAGTGCTCCTCGAAGTAGTGCGCCGACTTGGTGTTCCACGCGGGGAAGAGCCGGGGCACCAACGGGTGCTGGATGAGGTAGTTCCACAGGGAGGTGGTGCCACCCCGTTTGGTCCCGATGATCAGGAAGTCCGGCAGCGGCCGGCGGTCGCTGGTGCGAACGCCGTAGTCGACGAGCGACTCCCTCACCCGGGTGGTCACCTGGGTCGGAACCAACTGCTTGACCCGGTCACGGATGGACACCACGACGAACCTCACCTGCCTCTCGTCGATGCCGAGGTGGGTTCGGCGGCCGCGGCCGCGTTGTCCCCTCCACGGATCTGCCTCATGGTCCCCCGGATGCCGGCGCGCACCCGGGGCAACGTCAACATGCCGACGCAGCCGGTCAGCAGCACCGCCAACGCCACCGCGAGGCCGGGCAGGCCGCGACCGCCCACCAGCACGCCGGCCCCGGCAGCCAGGCCCACACCGGCGATCGTGGCCGCCGCGGCACGCACCATCGCGGCGTCGAACAGCGGCTCCCGAACCACCGACCGGGCGAACCCGGCGGCGGTGAGGTTCTCGGTGGCGATGCCGGCCGCCCAGGCCACCGCCGCGCCCGTCGCGCCGTAGCGGGGAATCAGCCACAGACCCAGCGAGACGGTCACCGTCAACCCGGCAACGGTGGCGACCAGGTGCAGCCCGCTGCGCCCGCCCATCAGGAGCAGGCTCTGCACGTTGCCCACTCCGGTGTTGACGAGCATCGCCAGCGCCAGCACCGTCATCGCCGGCACACCGGCGGTGAACTCCGGCCCGAACAGTTGGAGGAAGGCCAGCGCGAAGACTGCCAGCAGCAGGTACACCGGCCAGGACAACACCAGCCCCCAGGTGGTCAACTGCCGGTGCACGGCCGCCGCCGCGGCCCGCTCACCCCGCCCGAGCAGCCGGGACAGCTGCGGCGACACCGCCACCCGCAGCCCCTGCATGGCCAACTGACCGGCCAGCACGTACCGGCCGACCGCGCCGAAGACACCGGCGTCCGCCGGCCCGGCCAGCACCGAGGTGAGCAGCACGCCCACCCACATGCTGCCGGCGTCGATGGCCGCCGAGGCGGCCCGGGGCAACGCGAAGCGCCAGAACGTGGACCAGTCGGCGCGGTGCGGACGCAGCGTCGCGCCCCGGCCCAGCCCGAGCGGGCCGGCGACGAGGATGAGACAGGCCAGCAGCGCCAACGCCGCCGGCACCAACCAGCCGGTCATGCCGGCGAGCAGGCCGCCCCCGGCCAGCGCGGCCGCGCCGACCAGCACCGGGCGGGCGACCGGCAGCAGCAGGAACTGCACCCCGACGTACGCCCGGATGGGCCGCACGCAGCGCAGCGCGGCCAGTAGCAGGGTCATGGCGACCACCACCGGCACCGCGGCGAACGTGACGGTGAGCAGAGCATCGCCGCTCGCGCCGGAGCCGCGCCGGAGTCGGCAAGCTGACCGAGCAGATCGACGACCTGGCGGGCCCACCGGACGAAGTCACCGGCGGGCATCTCACCATCGATCTCGTGACCG
>NZ_JBEYSL010000534.1:0-4365 GCF_040642735.1 Micromonospora sp. NPDC047753
CCATCAAGGCGTTCTCCAACTCCACCGACGAGATCCACTCGCCGCCGGACTTGATCACGTCCTTGGCGCGGTCGGTCAGGTTGATGTACCCGTCCGAGCTGGCCGGGCCGGGCGACGCCGGCGTCGACGAGGAAGTCGGCGCAGGCAGCCACGTCGGCGATCGCGCCGTAGCGGCCGGCGAGGTTGTCGGCGGCGACGAACGAACGGCCGAACCCGGACGACCCACGGACGTTGGGCGCGAAGACCGCGATGCCCTGCGCCACCAGGGCCTGGAACAGTGGGTTGTAACCGGGACGCTCCTGCGCCTCCGGGCCACCGTGCAGGCTGATCGCGGTCGGCCAGGGGCCTGGCCCGGCCGGGCGGTAGAGCCAGCCGGAGAGCGGCAACCCGTCGCGGGCGCGCAGGTCGAGAAGTTGCGGTGCGACACCGGCGTTGTCCGTACGCGGGACGCCGGTGTCCGGTCGCAGCGGGCGCGGCGCCCCGGTCGGCGGGTCGACCAGCCACACCTCCCGGGGCTGCACCGGCCCCTGTGCGGTGAGGCAGAGCAGGCCGCCGTCGGCGGCGAAGACGACGTCGCCGAGCACCTCGCCGGGGGCGGCGACGGCCCGCTGCACACCGCTGTTGAAGTCGAGCAGGCTCAGCTCGCTGCGCCCGCCGTAGGTGTTCCACAGCAACGCGCCGCGCTGACCGTCCGCGCTGGGCGTGACGTGTTCCAGCTCGGCGTCCGGTCGTCCGGCGAGCCGGGTCGGCGGCTGCTCCGGCCGGGTCAGGTCGACCCGTACCAGCGCGGCGAGTTCGGAGTACGCGTCGGTGCGGGCCAGCACGCTCGTTCCGTCCGGGCCGAACCAACCCTGGTCGGTGCTGCCCCGCCCGGTGTCCGGGAGGAGCCGCCGCCGGACGCCGGTGGCCACGTCGAGCACCTCCAGCCAGCGGGCGTTACGGGGGCCGCGGCGCAGCAACGCGGTGCCCGCGTCCGGGGTCACGTCCAGGAGGGTGAGCAGGTCGCCCTGGGCGAGCACCCGCCGGTGCCCGGTGGCCGCGTCGACAAGCAGGGCCTGCCCGTGCTCGTCGGTTTCGGTGACCGCCAGCACGGCGCCGTGCGGCAGCCAGCCGGCCAGCGCGGCGCTGCGGCGGCCGAACCCGGCAACCTGGTGGCGTCGCGTGCCGTCCGGGCGCAGCACCCACAGCTCGGTGCGGGGCGCTCCGCCGGGGGCGACGACACAGGCCAGCCACTGGCCGTCCGGAGACCAGCTCACCGCGAGAACCGGTTCGTCGCCGACGGGCAGCGCGACGGGCGCCCCCGCGTCGACCTGGCAGACCCAGACACCGGGCGCGCCGGCCCGGTCGGAGAGGAACGCCACCCGGTGGCCGTCGGGGGACGGTGCCGGGGCGAAGTCCTCGCTGATCGGCACCGGCAGCGACACCGGCCGGTGGCTCGCGGGTCGGGTCCGCCGGGTGGTGCGCGGCGGCTCAATCCGTACGCTCATCTAAACCCCGATCCGCTGCAACCAGAGCTCCAGCAGCCCCAGCTGCCAGAGCGCGTTGGAGCCCAGCGTGGTACGCCGGGCGTTCGGCGCGTCCAGCAACTCCTCCAGGTAGTCCTTGCGGAACAGGCCCCGCTCGCGCGCCGGCCGGGCGGTCAGCGCGTCCCGCACGTCGTCGAGCAGTGGACCGGAGAGGTGCCGGATGGCGGGCACCGGGAAGTAGCCCTTCGGCCGGTCGATCACCTCGTCCGGGACGATGCCCCGGCTCGCGGCCTTCAGCACCCCCTTGCCGCCCTGCGCCAGCTTCATGGTCGGTGGGCAGGCGGCGGCCAGCTCGACCACCTCGTGGTCGAGGAACGGCACGCGGGCCTCCAGCCCCCAGGCCATCGTCATGTTGTCGACCCGCTTGACCGGGTCGTCGACAAGCATCACCAGGCTGTCCAGGCGCAGCGCCGCGTCCAGCGCGGTGTCCGCGCCGGGCGCGCCGAAGTGCGTGGCGACGAACTCCAGGCTGGCGTCGTGGTCGAGCATCCACTCGGGCGCCAGGTGCCCGCCGAGCGCGTCGTGGCGACGATCGAAGAACACCCGGGCGTACGCCTCGACGGCGTCCGCGCGGGCCACGTTGGCCATCGGCGGGTACCAGTCGTAGCCGGCGAGGATCTCGTCGGCGCCCTGGCCGGACTGCACCACTGTGATGCGCTGCGAGACCTCCTCGGAGAGCAGGTGGAACGCGACGCAGTCGTGGCTGACCATCGGCTCGCTCATCGCCTCGATGGCCTGGTGCACGGCGGGCACGAACCGCTTCGCGCCGATGCGGATCTGCTGGTGGTCGGTGTCGAAGTGGCGGGCCATCAGGTCGGAGTAGTGGAACTCGTCGCCGCTCTCCCCCGCCGCCGCCTCGAAGCCGATGCTGAAGGTGGCCAGGCCGGTCTGGCCCTGCTCGGCCAGCAGGGCGACGATCAGACTGGAGTCGAGACCGCCGGAGAGCAGCACGCCGACCGGCACGTCGGCGACCATCCGCCGTCGTACGGCGGTGCGCAACGCCGCCATGAGCCGTTCCTGCCACTCGTCGGCGGACATGGTGGGGGCGGCGGCCCGGTTGAACTCCGGCCGCCAGTAGATGGTGTCGGTGCTCCGGCCGTCCGCGGTGATCACCCGGACGGTGGCCGGCGGCAGCTTGCGGACCCCGGCGAGGATCGTGCGAGGTGGCGGCACCACCGAGTGGAAGCTCATGTAGTGGTGCAGCGCCACCGGGTCGAGGTCGGTGTCCACGTCACCGGCGGCGAGCAACGCCGGCAGGGTCGAGGCGAAGCGCAGCCGGCCCGGCCCCTCGGCCAGGTAGAGCGGTTTGATGCCGAGCCGGTCCCGGGCCAGCACCAGGGTGTGCGTGGCCAGCTCGACCAGGGCGAACGCGAACATCCCGTAGAACCGTTCGACGCAGGCCGTCCCCCACCGGTGGTACGCCTTGAGGATCACCTCGGTGTCCGAGGTGGACCGGAAGGAGTAGCCGGCGGCGGTCAGCTCGTCGCGCAGCTCCCGGTAGTTGTAGACGCAGCCGTTGAAGACCACTGCCAGACCCAGCTCGTGGTCGACCATCGGCTGGGCGCCCGCGTCGGACAGGTCGATGATGCGCAGCCGGCGGTGAACCAGGGCCACCGACCCCTGCTGCCACCGACCCTCGCCGTCCGGGCCACGGGAGGCCAGGGCGGGGAGCATCCGCTCGACGGCGGCCAGGTCCGGTGGCGCCCCGTCGAGGCGGAACTCGCCTCCGATACCACACATGGCTCACACCTCTCATCGGCTGGATCCGCTGGGGGCGCTGACCGGTCCAGGCTTGGCGGACCGGGTTGCGTCCCGATGACGGGTGGGTCAAGCGTCGGTTACGCCGACGGTTCGTCGGCTCCACCGAGCAGCCAGGTGTCCTTCGAACCGCCGCCGCGCGACGAGTTGACGATCATGCTGCCGGCCGGCGCCACCCGGGTCAGCGCCACCGGCGCGACCTCGGCGGTGTCACCGAGGAACACGAACGCCCGCAGGTCGACGTGGCGGGGAGCCAGCGCGGTGCCGTCGAAGACCGGGTGGGTGGTCAGCGCGATCATCTCCTGGGCGATCCACCGGTGCGGGGCCGCGAGGATCTGGTCCCGGACGGCGTCCAACTCCTCCGCCTCGGCGCGGGGGCCGATCACCACCCGGTCACCGCCGTACCCGTCGACCGGCTTGAGGACCAGCTCGTCGAGCCGGCCCAGCACCTCGGCCCGCTGCTCGGGCAGCCCACACAGGTACGTCGGCACGTCCCCGAGCAGCGGCTTCTCGCCCAGGTAGTACTCGATCAGCCGGGGCACGTACGCGTACAGCGCCTTGTCGTCACCGACGCCGTTGCCCAGCGCGTTGGCCAGTGTGAGCCGCCCGGCGTGCACGGCGGCGAGCAGCGGCCAGCCCAGCGGCACCCCGTCCGCGCCGGGCGCGTGCAGCAGCGCCTCCTCGTCCATCCGCAGGTAGATCACGTCGACCTCGCGGCGGCAGCCCTCGCGGACCAGCCGGACCCGCCCCTCCTCCACCAGCAGGTCGCTGGTCTCGGTCAGCGGCACACCCATCTCGTCGGCGAGAAGCCGGTGCTCGAACCACGCCGGGTCACCGGGGCCGCTGCTGAGCACCACCACGGCGGGGTCGTCGGCAGCGGCGGGCGCGGCGGCGACCAGCGCCCGGTACAGCATCGCCGGCGTCTCGTCGGCGGGCAGCAGATCCGCCGGCACCGGCAGCTCCGGCAACACCGCCTGGGTCAGCCGACGGTTCTGCACCGCGTAGCCGATCCCGGAGGGCACCCGCAGGTTGTCCTCCAGCACGTACCAGCCGCCGTCCGGGTCCCGGACGAGGTCGGTGC
>NZ_JBEYSL010000535.1:0-4359 GCF_040642735.1 Micromonospora sp. NPDC047753
GACGACGCCGGCACGTTCCACCGGAGGCCGACAATGCGCATCGAAACCCGCTACAACGGGCCCGCCGGTTCCGGCAACGGCGGCTGGAGCGCGGGCACCGAGGACGAGTGGCAGGTCGCCGCCGAGGCGGGGCTGCTCGTACGGCGGGAACCGCTGGTGTGGAACCTGACCGAGAGTGAGCACTCCGACGGTCGTACCCGCTTCGCCATCCTCAAGGGCGGCGCCCAGTACCGGGCGCAGGGCTCCGACTGGTACCTCGACGGCGGCCCGCAACCGGCGGACGTGTCGGTGAAGCTGCTGCTCACCGGTGCCGGCCTCGCCCGCTCCGAACAGGTCGGCTTCCGTTGTGCGGCCGACCTGCCGGAGGTGACCCGATGACCGCGCCACTGGACGGTGTCAAGGTCGTCGACCTGGCCACCCTCTTCGCCGGGCCGCTCGCGGCGGCGTTCCTCGGTGACTTCGGCGCCGACGTGATCAAGGTGGAGCATCCGGCCAAGCCGGACCCGTCGCGGGGGCACGGCCCGGCCCGCGACGGTGTCGGGCTCTGGTGGAAGGTGCTCGGCCGCAACAAGCGCACCGTCACCCTCAACCTCTCCGACCCGGACGGCGCCGCGTTGCTGCGTCGGCTGCTCGCCGACGCCGACGTGCTGGTGGAGAACTTCCGCCCCGGAACACTGGAGCGGTGGGGGCTCGGGCCGGCCGAGCTGCACGCCGTCAACCCCCGGCTGGTGATCACCCGGATCAGTGGGTTCGGGCAGGTCGGCCCGTACGCCCGCCGGCCCGGCTTCGGCACCCTCGCCGAGGCGATGAGCGGTTTCGCCGCGGCCACCGGGGAACCGGACGGGCCGCCCACGCTGCCCCCGTTCGGGCTGGCCGACTCGGTGAGCGCGCTCGCCGCCGCGTACGCGGTGATGCTCGCCCTGCGGGCCCGCGACGTCACCGGCACCGGGCAGGTGGTCGACCTCGCCATCATCGAGCCGATCATGGCGATGCTCGGGCCGCAGGTCACCTGGTACGACCAGCTCGGCTACATCCAGCCCCGGCTGGGCAACCGGTCGAACAACAACGCCCCGCGCAACACCTACCGCTGCGCCGACGGGCGCTGGGTGGCGGTCTCCACCAGCGCGCAGAGCATCGCCGAGCGGGTGCTGCGACTGGTCGGCCGCGGCGAGCTGATCGACGAGCCGTGGTTCGCCACCGGCAGCGGGCGGGCCGCCCACGCCGACGAGTTGGACGCGGCGGTGAGCGCCTGGGTGTCGCAACGGGACCGCGACGAGGTGGTGGCCGCGTTCGAGGAGGCCCAGGCCGCGGTCGCTCCCGTCTACGACGTGCGCGACATCCTCGCCGACCCGCAGTACGCCGCGCTGGGCACCGTGCGCACCGTGCCGGACGAGGAACTGGGCGAGGTACGGATGCAGAACGTGCCGTTCCGCCTCACCGAGACGCCCGGCGAGATCCGGCACGCCGGTCGGCGGCACGGCCAGGACACCGACACGGTCTTCGGCGCGCTCGGCCTGAGCGCCGAGGAGTTGGCCGCGCTGCGCGAGCGGGGGGTGCTCTGATGCTGTTGAGCTGGCTCTACGTACCCGGCGACCGCCCGGACCGGTTCGCCAAGGCGGTCGCCTCCGGTGCCGACGCGGTCATCCTCGACCTGGAGGACGCCGTCGTCGCCGGACGCAAGGCGTACGCCCGGGACGCCGTCGCCGAGTTCCTCACCGAGGCGCACCCGGTGCCCGTGCAGGTCCGGGTCAACGAGCTGACCGGCCCGGACCTTGATGCCGACCTGGCGGCGGTGGCCGGCCGACCCGGGTTGGCCGGGCTGCGGCTGCCGAAGGTCGAGTCGGCCGCGACGCTGGCGGCCCTCGCCGAGCGGGTCGACGTGCCCCTGCACCCGCTGATCGAGTCGGCGGCCGGGCTGGAGGCCGCGTACCCGATCGCCGCCGCTCACCCCGCGGTGGCCTCGATCGGGCTCGGTGAGGCCGACCTGCGCTCGGATCTGGGGGTGAGCGACGACGACGGGCTGCTCTGGGCGCGCGGCCGCGTGGTGGTCGCGGCCCGCGCGGCCGGTCTGGCCCCGCCGGCCATGTCGGTGTACGCCGACGTCGTCGACCTCGCCGGTCTGGCCGCCTCCTGCGCGGCGGGCCGACGGCTCGGCTTCCTCGGCCGTGCGGCGATCCACCCACGCCAGCTCCCGGTGATCGTCGACGCGTTTCGCCCGGCCGATCGGGAGGTGGCCCGCGCCGCGGAGCTGCTGGCCGCCGTGGCGGACGCGCACCAGCGGGATTCGGGGACCGTGGTGCTGCCCGACGGCCGCTTCGCCGACCGGGCGATGGTGGCCGCCGCCCGGCGCGTCGTCGACCTCGCCGCCCGCTACGCCGCCTGAGCCGCGCCGCCTGCTCCTCCAGGTCGTCGGTGTGGCCATCCGCCTGCCAGCGTCGACCCCGCCGGACCGCCCACTGAGCGCGCGGCTACGCGGGGTCGAGGTGATCGAGCCGTTCGAGGTCAGCGGTGCCGGACCGAACCACGGCCGCCGCCAGCGCGACGGTCGCCGGCTGGACCCCGCTCTGCTGCTCCGCGGTGGCGATCCGGACCGACTGTGCGAGATGCGCCCGCAGGTGCCCGGCGAGCAGGCGGTGAAACGGCTGCCCGCTGGCCGCCCGCAGCGCGGCCATCTCCTGCGCGGTGGCCATGCCCGGCATGTCGTGGCCCTCGTGCGGATTCGTGCTCGGCGCGGCGGCGTCGGCCAGTAGCCGGCGGGCGGACTCCAGATCGGCGCGTCGGGTGGTGGCCACCTGGGTGGCCGTCTGCCGCCAGGCCGGGTCGGTGGTCCGCCCCGGCACCAGATCGAGGACGGGCAGCAGGCGTTCGGTCATCGCCACTGTCAGTTGCAGCCAGGCGACGTCGGTCGGGTTGAACGCCGTACCCGTGGGGGTCGGCGTGGTCGTCGCCGGTGGTGCGGCCACGGGTGGTGTGGCGGTGCTGACCGCGTCCCCTGGCCCGGGGCCGCAGCCGGCGAGGACCAGCACGGCGATGAGCACCGTGGACGCTGCGGGCTGGCGCATCCGATCTCCCTTCCGAACCACTGCGGCGGGCCCGGGTGACCGGACCCGCCGCCGTGTGTGGAGCTGTCGC
The DNA here is from genome assembly GCF_040642735.1 of Micromonospora sp. NPDC047753. Classification (NCBI taxonomy): domain Bacteria; kingdom Bacillati; phylum Actinomycetota; class Actinomycetes; order Micromonosporales; family Micromonosporaceae; genus Micromonospora; species Micromonospora sp. NPDC047753. Next base: position 3,133 of record NZ_JBEYSL010000535.1, read on the forward strand.
TCAGATCGGTCGGCCGTCGTGACCGCACTTGATGACGGGACGGATGCAGTCCTGGACCCGGCGGGCCAACTCCGCGACCGGCCAGGCGTTGAAGAAGTCGCCGTGCATGGTGTAGCCCGGCCCGGAGGCCAGCCGGAACCGCGACGGATCGCCGGTGACCGGGTACCGCAGCACCTGGCGCAACTTCGGCACGTGCACCGGGTGGGTGCTCGGGCAGGCCTGGTTCACCGGGTACGCCAGGTGGCTCTTGTGGTCCGGCGAGTCGAGGTCACGGCCGTTCCAGCACTGCGGGAAGTCCAGGTACGACTCCAGCATCGTGCCCGACGGGCAGTTGACGAAGCGCGCGTGCCCAGGGGAGGGTTCCGGCGGTCGTCGCCGGTTGGGGGGAACGAAGTCCTTCGACGGCGGCACGTGCCCGGCGTGCAGGCAGGACCACCGGGCGATGCTGTCGTTCGGCCCGGTGGCCTTCGCGTTGCCGGCGACGAGCCGCAACCCCTGCGGGAACGGCTGGGTGTTCGCGACGACGTCGGCGCGTACGCCCTCGCCCAGGTAGTAGAACGTGGCTATCGCCGGTTCCACCGCGACGTTGTCCTGGTACAGGGTCGGCACCCAGTACGACGAGACGTCCACCCGCGGGTTGCAGGTGGTGGGCGAGTTGACCAGGTCGGGGAGGGTGGTCCTGGCGTTCGTCACAGTGCTGCCGAAGAAGCTGTGCATGTGCGACGCCCCGGGCAGCCCGGGGAAGACGATCGGGTCGTCCGGCAGCCGGTGGCTGTAGGTGCAGTCGGCGGGGAACTCGGCGACCCGGATGGCGTTGGCGCCGAAGTCAGCGCCGGCTTGGCCGGGGGCGGCGTCGGCCCGGTTGGTGGTGGACACCAGGTACGTGCCGAGTAGCACCAGCAGGGCGCCGATCGCCGTGGCGAGGCGCAGTCGGCGGGGGATGCCGGAGAGGGGTGCGGCCCTGTCCATCGTGACTCCTGTCGGGGGACGGGTCAGGGACAGCTCCGGCGCCGCCGCCGAAGGCATCGGAGTTGTGCCTGGCCAGACTGGGTGGTGGCCGGTTGGGCCGGGTGCGAGAGAGCGCTCTCACTGCTCCCAGCCTCACGTGGAAGTCGACAATTGTCAATACGTGCCGCAGATGGTGGAAAGACGACGAAGGGCCGGGCCCCGTGGTGGGGTCCGGCCCTTCGGTCATGTGGTTCGGGTTGGGTCAGCTGGTGGCGTAGC
>NZ_JBEYSL010000536.1:0-4358 GCF_040642735.1 Micromonospora sp. NPDC047753
GTGACCAGTGCCGCAACCTCGATCAGTTTGTCCCTGCCGAGGTCCAACCCAGTCATCTCACAGTCGATCCAGACGAGGAGATCAGCCACCGGGACAGCCTACGCGCAGCCCACGCCCCGCGGCTGCGCGCTCTCGGCGGACCGGACCGCTAGGGTTTCGGGGTGCCAGCAGAACCCGTCGCACCGCCCGCCGTCACCGAAGACGATCCCGGCGGCCGTACGGTCCGTCGCCTGGTCGCGGTGGTGGCCCTCGGCGCTGTGCTGCCAGCGCTGTATCTGCCCGGCCTCGTGCACAACTTCTTCGATCTCAAGATCTACATGTCCGCGATGGACTGGTGGCGCGTCGGCCACCCGCTCTACGACTACGTCCAGCCCGACCGGGTGCAGGGCGAGTTGTACTTCACCTACCCACCCTTCAGCGCGCTGCTGCTGTGGCCGTTCGGTCTGTTACGGCTCGGCGCCACCGTGGCGATCTTCACGGCGCTCACAGTGCTGGCCGTGGTGCTGACCACCCGGTGGCTGGTGACGCCGGTGATCGCCCGACACGCCCTGCCCCGCACGTTCACCCTGGTCGCCGCCGTCCTGCTGGTGCTGGCGGTGGAGAGCATCCGCGAGACGATCACCTTCGGTCAGATCAACATGCTGTTGGTCGTGCTGATCCTGGCCGATCTGCTGTTCGCGGTGCCGCAGGCGCGACGCTGGGCCGGGGTGGGCGTGGGGCTGGCGACGGCCCTCAAGCTCTTTCCCGGCATCTTCATCGTCTATCTGCTGGCCACCCGGCGGTGGCGGGCCGCGGCGGTGGCGAGCGCGACAGCGGCGGCGGCGACCCTGCTCGCGGCGGCGATCGCCCCTCGTGACTCGTGGCGGTTCTGGACGCACGAGCTGTGGACCACCGAGCGGGTGGGACGCACCGACATCGTCGGCAACCAGTCGCTGTTCGGCCTGCTCAGCCGGTTCACCGAGCCGGAGAAGCCGGACCGGCTGCTCTGGTTGCTGCTGGTAGCCGCGGTCGCCGGCTACGGGCTGTGGCGGGCCGCCCGCGCGGCGCGGGCCGGTGACGCGTTGACCGGCCTGACGTTGACCGGGTTGGTCGGTTCCCTGGCCAGCCCTATCACCTGGACCCACCACATCTACTGGTTCGTGCCGGCGGTGGTGCTGCTCGCCGACGCGGCGTTGAGCGCGGACCGTCCGGACGAGGCACGCCGTCGTCGGTGGCTGGCCGGGCTCGCGCTGGGCATCACCGCCGTGACGATCTACGGCGTGGTGACGTTCCAGGCCTGGGGCGCGGGGCCGGTCCGCACTCACGATCCGGTGGACTTCGTCGTGCAGAACACCTACGTGCTGCTCAGCCTGCTGCTGCTGGCGGCGTTGCCGGTGCGCTCGGGGCTCGATGCGGAAAATCGCACCAAATGGACAGACCTCCCGAGTAGTCATGTTCGCCGCTAATCTGTCCTCATCTACCTCAAGCGTCGCTCGGGTAGCACCGCTCCCCCGGTGAGGGTGGCCCTCCGCGTCGGCAGCGCGGCGGGCCACTCGCCGTCTCACCCACCACCACCGGCCGGGCCGTCACCCGACCGGGCCGTCACCCGGCCGGGCCGTCACCCGGCCGGGCCGTCACCCGACCGGGCCGCCACCGGCCGGGCCGTCGCCCGGCGCGGCCGCCACCGGCCGGGCCGTGGGCTCGTCCACGTCGGCCGGCGGCCAGGCGAGACTCAACGTCACCTCCGGCGGGCGGGGAAGCCGGACCGGTTCGGCCAGGTCGGCGAGGGTGGCCGCGCGGGCCGCGCCGATCGCCGACCGGGCGGGTTCCGGGGCGCCCGAGCCGACCGGGGCGAGTTGTCGGAGCGGCAACGGCGAGGTCGGCTCGGGTTGCCGGGGGCCCAGGCCACTCAGCGAGGTGACCCCGAGCCGGCCGGCGAGCACCGGCACCTGATCCGGCTCGACCACGAAGATCACCTCGCGTGGCCGTAGTGGCCGCAGCAGGAGCAGCGCCGCGCACACCACCAGCAGCACGCCGACCGTCAACAGACCCCAGGTGGCCGGGCCGGTCCACCCGATACGCAACTCGGCGTGCAGGTCCAGAGCGAGGTCGTTCTCCCCGTCGGGGCGCATCACCACCAGGCTCATGGGTTCGCCGGCGAGGTCGTCCGCGCTCCAGTCCAGCGAACCGATCCCCTCGCGTACCCAGAAGGGTTTGCCCAGCGGCGTGACGGACCCGGCGGCCGGCGCGACATCCGGGGTGTCGGCGGCCGGTCCGGCCGGATCGAGCCGGACCGGCAGCGGACCCCGGGCCAGCGCCATCCGGCGGACCGTGGCGTGCGGCACCGCCTCCAGCCAGCCCCGCACCTCGGCGGTGGGCGCCAAGCCGACGAAGGCCGGCCCGCCCGTGGTGCGGGCGTCCAGGCGCAGCCGGGTCTGGGCGGTACGCGCGAAGGGCGCCTCCTGCCGCAGCAACCGGTCGAGGTCGGTGACGACGATCGCGTGACCGGGCGTGCGGACCGTTTCGAACCGGGCGGCGAAGGACCCGCCGGGGTCGGCATGTCGGGTCACCAGCCACAGCCCGCCACCGGCGAACAGCGCCGGAATCCCCACCACCAACAGCAGCACTCCGGCGATCACCCGCACGAACCGCATCCGCACCGTCCCCCTCCGTAGCCAAATACCCGGCCGACCTTACCGACGTACACCGTCTGATCAGGGGATATCCACGGCACGGTCGACATCGACTCCGGAAAGCACGCTGGCCCGCCGGAAGATCCGGCGGGCCAGCGGGTGAAACAGGGTCAGACCTTCGCGACCGGTTCCCGGCGGGTACGCGTGAACGCCAGCCCGCCCAGCACCAGACCGGCCAGACCGGCGACGAGACCGGCCACACCGAGGCCGACCGCGAGCCCGTTGCCGTCGTCGTCGTCATCGTCATCGGGCGAGGCCACGGCTGCGCTGGGCGAGGCCGAACCCGCCGGCGCCGCCGCGGCGGCCAGGGTGAGCACCGGAGCGGGGTGCTCCGGCTCCTCGGCACCCGGCGCCGGCTCGTCGATCCACCGCGAGATGTTGCCATCCGAGTAGGTCTGCAGGACCTTGAAGACCATCGAGTCGACCTGCGGCAGCGGGCCCATCGAGACGGGGAACTCCTGGAACTGACCCGGCTTCACCCCCGCGTCGGCGGAGGCCGTCCAGGTGATCTTGGAGACGGCCTCGGTGAGCTGACTGCCGTGCACCTCGATCGGCGGGTCCACCTTGCGCTTCTCCGTGGCGACCGTCCAGCCGGGCACCGGCATCGTCGACACCGAGCCGACCGGGGCGTTCTCCGGCAGCACGACCTCCAACTTGGTGGTCGACGCGGTGTCGCTCTCGTTGGGCACCCGGAACGCCACCCGGGCGTAGCCACCCTGGGTTGCCTCCTTCGGGTTCACCGTGACGTGCGCGGACGCCGGTCCGGCGAAGCCGAGCACAGCGGTGGCGGCGGCGGTGAACGCCAGGGCGGCAGCGGCGGTTGCGGTACGCCGGAATCGGGTCATGGGTTTCGCGAACCTCTCTAACGGATGGGCACGGTGGCGGTCACCGTGGCCTGGTCGATGTCGGTCGTTCGGGCGGTGATCTTCAGCTGCCAATCGCCGGACGTCGGCATGCTGATGTCGCCGTAGGCGTGACTGTCCGTCAACCGCAGCAACGGCACCTCGATCGGCTCGATCCCGGCCGAGGGCAGCGCGACTGTCGCCTTCCACTCCGCGACCAGCAGCGGCTGGTTGGCCTTGTCGTACGCGTACAGGTGAACCGTGTTGTTGCCCCGCCCGGCCGGGCTCACCTCGACCTCGACGGACAGGAGCGGGCTGGAGAGCCTGGTGCTGAAGAGGCCGGACTCGGCCCCGGCGGACGGCCCGGCCGCGGCGGTGCGCGCGGGCGTGGTCTGCACCAGCGTGGCGGACACGGCCAGCACCACGACGGTGACGGCCAGCTCCACCAGGACCGCCCGGCGCACCGGTACCGGGCGTTGCGCCGCGACGCGACTGCGCACCAACTTCCGGGAGTACGCGGCCACGGCGATGACAATCGCGAACAGCCCGATCTTGGCGAGCAGCAGGCGCCCGTACGTGGTGTCGAAGAGCGCCTGCGGGGTGGCCACCTCGATCAGCGCCTGGACGGTGCCGGCCAGCAGCAGCGCCGAGACGGCGAGCGCCGCCCAGCGCGACCAGATCGGCAGGATCGCGCCCAGCTCCCGCTCGTCGGCCTGGCGCAGCAGGAAGACGGCGAGCATGAGCAGACCACCCAGCCAGACCGCCATGCTGCCCAGGTGGACCGCGTCGACCGCCACCGAGACCGCCGGCGCCGGGGAGGCCGCCGCGTGCCCGGCCAGCGGCC
>NZ_JBEYSL010000537.1:0-4346 GCF_040642735.1 Micromonospora sp. NPDC047753
CTGCCATCGGGCGTGACCGGGCTCAAGCACCGCCTCGTCGGGCGGGGTGACTGGGTGGCGTACTCGGCGCTGCGCCAGGCCCACCGGGTCGCTGGTCGCCTGCGTCGATCCGGCCCAGTGGGCGGCGCCGGGGGCGGTTCGCTCGCCGCCGACGAGGACCCGGGGCGAGGGGCGAGCGCGGGGTCGACGCGCGACGGTGGGCTCGCGCCGGAGCGGCGCGACGCGCTGGCCGGCGGACGGCTGCCGTGATCGCCCCCACCGCTGAGCACGCCGGGAGCCGGGGTTGCTCCCGGCGTGCTGATTTTCCAGGTCGTCCGCCCGCCGGGTGGACGACGACAGCACCACCGCACCCCGGTGCGGGCGTACCTGAGCAGAGGTCGGAATGACAGCGACAATCAAGATTGGACCGCACGCGGTCGGCGCCGGGGAGCGACCGTTCGTGGTCGCCGAGATGTCCGGCAACCACAACGGCGATCTGAACCGGGCGCTGGCCATCGTCGACGCGGTGGCAGCGAGCGGGGCGCACGCGCTCAAGCTCCAGACGTACCGGCCGGACACCATCACCATCGACGTCGACACCCCGGCCTTTCGAATCTCCAGCGGGCACGAGCTGTGGGGCGGGGAGAACCTGTACCGCCTCTACGAACGCGCGCACACGCCGTACGAGTGGCACGCCCCGATCTTCGAACGGGCCCGCGAGCGTGGCCTGACCGTCTTCTCGTCGCCGTTCGACGCGACCGCCGTGGAGCTGTTGGAGTCGCTGGACGCGCCCGCGTACAAGATCGCGTCGTCGGAGCTTGTCGACCTGCCGCTGATCCGGCTGGTGGCCAGCACCGGCAAACCGATGGTGATCTCCACCGGAATGGCGACGGTCGCCGAGATCGACGCCGCCGTGCGCACCGCCCGAGCCGGCGGCGCGGCGGGCATCGTCCTGCTGGCCTGCACCGCGTCCTACCCGGCCCCGCCGGCCGACAGCAACCTGCGCCGGCTGCCGGTGCTGGCCGGCGCGTTCGACGTGCCGGTCGGGCTCTCCGACCACACCCCCGGCATCGGAGTGGCGGTCGCCTCGGTGGCGCTCGGTGCCTGCTTCATCGAGAAGCACGTGACGCTGGACCGCGCCGACGGCGGTGTGGACTCGGACTTCTCCCTGAACCCCGCGGAGCTCACGGCCCTGGTCGCCGAGTCCGGCCGCGCGTTCGAGGCGCTGGGTGGCACCGCGATCGGACCGACCCCCGCGGAGCGGGAGGGGCTCCGGTTCCGCCGGTCGCTCTTCGTGGTCGAGGACGTCCGGGCCGGCGATCCGGTTACCGCGCACAACGTCCGCTCGATCCGGCCGGCCGGTGGGCTGGCCCCCGTGGAGATCGACCGGGTCCTGGGCCGCACCTTCACCACCGACGTCCCCCGCGGCACCCCCCTGAGCTGGAACCAGATCTGACCCCCAACCCCACCCCACCTGGCCCGTACGCGGCCCGGCCCGGCCCGCCCGCGTCGATCATGGACTTGTGGTGGTCGTTAAGACCCCCGGTGCCTGCTTTGTGAGGCACCACAACTCCATGATCGACGGGGTGGGTGGGGTGGGGTGCGCGGGGTGGGTTGGGTTTAGTGGGGTGGGCTGTTGGGGGCGGCAGCTCGGCCGTTGGCGGTGAAGCCGACGGTGACCACCAGGTCGGCCAGCCGGAGGGTCCGCCAGACCGCCGAGCCGTCGGCCGGCGCACCCAGTCCGTGACGCCGCCACCAGGCCGCCACCGGCACGTCGGCCAGCTTGCAGCAGCACTCGGCGCGGGTCCACCGGGCCCAGAAGTCGCCGGCGCCGAACCGGCGGGCCAGCGCCGGCGGCACCGGGGCGTCGGTGCGCTCCGCGTCGATGGCCACCCGCCAGTCGGGCGTCGGCGGGCCGTACCAGCCGACGCAACGGCCGTCGTCGAGGTGGCTTCGGGTCACCGCGTCGGCCAGGTCGGCGGGGGCGCCGATGCGCAGATGCTGCTCGGCGGCGGCGAGCAGCCCCGGCACCGGACGCGGCGCGGCCCCGCCGCCCGTCCCCGACGACAGGGCCGGCCCGGTGCGGCCGATCCGCCGCCCCGGTTGCACAGGCAGGGGAACCGAGCGCAGGTCAGATGGCGGCGGCACCGTCCACCACGATGACCTGGCCGTTGATGTTGGTGTGTTCCCGGAGCAGCATCCGCACGACCGGGGTGACCTCCACCGGCTCGGTCAGGTGACCGGTCGGGGTGCGGCGCACGATCTGGTCGAGCTGGGTCGGACCGAGCACGGCGGACATCTCCGAGGCGAAGAACCCGGGCGCGACCGAGTTGACCAGCATCCGGCCGCCCAGTTCGCGGGCGAGCGAGCGGGTGGCGGCGTCCATGCCGCCCTTGGTGGCCGAGTACGCGACGAGACCCGGGAAACCGCGCTGCCCGCAGATCGAGGTGATGTTGACGATTCGCCCGCGCAACCCCTTGGCGAGCATCCGGCGGATCACCAGTCGGGTCAGCTGCAGTGGGGCCGTCAGGTTGGTCTCGATGATCCGGGCGATGTCGTCGGTGGCGGTGTGCGCGTGCAGCGAGTCCTGCCCCATGGCGGCGTTGTTGACGATGCCGTCGATCGGCCCGAGGTGCTGCTCCACTTCGCGGACGAAGCTCTGCGCGGCGCGCAGGTCGGTGACGTCCACCGAACCCACGTGCACCCGGTCGGGATGCTCGGCGGCGAGCTTCTCCAACTCCGGGGTGATGGTGCGGGCGAACGCGGCCACGCGTACGCCCGCGTCGAGCAGGTCGGTGACGATGGCCAGTCCCAGGCCACGGGACCCGCCGGAGACGAGGACCACGGAGCTGGGCGGGACGAACTGGTTGTCGGCTGGCTCAGACATCGCTCTTCAGGGTCTCCTTGACGGGAATGTCGGTCAGGACGCGAATGCGGCGCGGCACCGCGTGCTCGGGGAGCCGGTCGGCGCACCAGCGGACCAGCGCAGCCTCGTCGGTGTCCACAGAGGACGGGTCGAGGACCACCTCGGCGACCACCATCCGCCCGAGCACCGGGGCGCGGCGGCCGGTCACCCGGGCCCAGGCCACCGCCGGATGAGCGGCGAGCACACCGCGGACCACACCGGCGGAGACCTTGCTACCACCGACGTTGATCTCGTCGGAGTCGAGTCGGCCGGTGATCAGCACCCGGCCGTCGAGCACCTGCACGCGGTCCCCGGTGCGGATCGGGCCGGCGAGACCAGCCCCGTGGTACGGGGAGGTGACCACCAGTTCGTCAACGTCAACGGAGAGCGTCGGCCGGCCCGGGACTTCCCGGCCCAGCCAGTCGACCGGGAACCCGGCCCGCCCGTCGTGCACCACAATGGATGCCCCCACCTCGGAGGACGCGTAGATCCAGGACATCCGGGCCGTCGGGAATACCTCCCGCAGCTGGTCCAGGATCGCCTGGTCCACCGGTTCCCCGCCGAGGGTGATCTGGCGCAGCGGCACCCGGGCGAGGGCCTCGGCGTCGCGGTAGAGGGTGCGCCGCCAGAAGGTCGGGGTGCCGGAGGCCGCGTCCACCCCGTGGGTGGCCGCGACAGTGGGCCAGTCGTCCAACTCGTCGGGCTCGACCACCACCAGGTGCTGGCCGGGCTGGGTCAGCGACAGGGTGACGACCTGCCACCAGGCGTACGTGCCCGGGGCGTACGGGCAGAGCCAGGTCCGGTCGGGCTGGTCGGCACGCACTGTGGTCAGCGTGTCGAGGGTGTGCCCGACCCGCTTCGGACGCCCGGTGGAGCCCGAGGTGAGCAGCCAGAGTCGGCCCGGCTCGGCGGCTCGCGGGCGGGCCGGTGCGCTCGGGTGCACGCCGTCGTCGTCGAGGACGCCGACGGTGAACCCGGCTTCCAGCAGCTCGGTGCGCATCACCGCGTCGACCCGACTCGCGGTGCTGAGCAGCAACTCGGTGCCGTGCACGGCGTGCTGCCGCGCCGCGGTGAGCGCGTGCACGGCCGAGCGGGCGAGCACCGCCGCCGGGTCGGGCAGTGTGAGCGTCGGCAGCGAACGCCAGGCCAGCGTGGCGCCACCGACGACGAGCCGGTTGTCGACACCGGCTGGCTCCGGGCTGGCGGGGGTCGGGTGGCGCGACGTCGCGACGGTCACTGGTGTTGGAGCTCGACGAGGAAGTCGAGGACATCCCCGACGGTGGCGATGCGACGCAGCCCGGGGGCGTCGAAGTTGAGCTCCTCCCCCGTCTCGTCCTCCACCCGCAGGGCCAGCTCGGAGAAGTCGAGCAGGACGGGTGCGATGGACTCGGACGGGAGCGCCGGTGGTGGCTGCGTGGTCCGGCCCGGGCTGGCGATGGCGAAGGCCGTGCTCCCCAGGGAG
>NZ_JBEYSL010000538.1:0-4342 GCF_040642735.1 Micromonospora sp. NPDC047753
CTGACGGCATTCGGCAGTGGAGCTGACATCCATGCCAGAAACAACCGTCCACAAAAATCGCCACTCTGGGACGCGTGAAGACAATGTCTGGTCGGCACGACGGCCCGGCCGAACGGCTCGTTGCGGGTCGGCAGGGACGCCTCGGCGCTGGTGAAGTAGAGCTTCTTTGGCTCCATGAAGACCACCGGGTCGGGGTCCTCGATGGCCTCGCGCAGCAGCGAGTACGCGTCGTCGACGGTCGCCGGGGTGACCACCTTCAGTCCGGGGGTGTGCGCGTAGTACGCCTCGGACGAGTCGCAGTGGTGCTCGACCCCGCCGATCCCGCCCGCGTACGGCACGCGGATGACGATCGGCACGCTCAGCGCGCCCCTGGTGCGGTTGCGCAGCTTCGCCACGTGGGAGGCGATCTGCTCGAACGCCGGGTACGCGAACGCGTCGAACTGCATCTCGACCACCGGGCGCAGGCCGGACATGGCCATGCCGACGGCGAAGCCGACGATGCCGGCCTCGGCGAGTGGGGTGTCGAAGCAGCGGTTCTCGCCGAAGCGGGCCTGGAGGCCGTCGGTGATCCGGAAGACGCCGCCGAGCGCGCCGACGTCCTCACCGAAGACGACGACCCGCTCGTCGGCGGCGAGCGCGTCGGCGAGCGCGGTGTTGAGCGCCTTCGCCATGGTGGTGGCCATCAGGCGTCGCCCTCCTCGGCGTGCGCGGCGGCCAGCTCGGCGCGGACCTGCTCACGCTGTTCGACAAGCTGCGGGGTGGGCTCGGCGTAGACGTGGTCGAAGAGGCTCAGCGGATCGACGGTGGGCTGCTCGTTCATCCGGGTCCGCAGGTCCGCCGCGTACGCCTCGGCCTGCTCGGCGATCTCGGCGACGGCCGCGTCGTCGAGCACGCCGCGGGCGCGCAGGTAGGTCTCCAGGCGGGCGACCGGGTCCCGGTCCCGCCAGGCGTCGACCTCGGCGCCGTCGCGGTAGCGACTGGCGTCGTCGGCGTTGGTGTGCGGCTCCATCCGGTAGGTGTGCGCCTCGACCAGGAACGGTCCCTTGCCGGCCCGGGCGTGGGCGACCGCGCGGGTGAGCACGGCGAGCACCGCCACCGGGTCGTTGCCGTCGACCTGCTCACTGGGTACGCCGTAGCCGACGCCCTTGTAGGCCAGCGACGGCGCGGCGGTCTGCCGGGACAGCGGGACGCTGATCGCGTACCTGTTGTTCTGCACGAAGAAGACCACCGGCGCCTTGAACACGGCGGCGAAGTTGATCCCCTCGTGGAAGTCGCCCTCGCTGGTGGCGCCGTCACCGATGAAGGCCAGCGCCACGGTGTCGCGGCCCTGGTACGCCTCGCCGTGCGCCAGCCCGGCGGCGTGCACGCACTGGGTGGCGAGGGGGGTGCACTGCGGCGCGGTGTGCACCTCGGTCGGGTCGTAGCCGCAGTGCCAGTCGCCGCGCAGCAGGGTGAGCACCTCGACGGGGTCGATGCCTCGGGCAACCAGCGCCATCGACTCGCGGTACGTGGGGAAGACCCAGTCGGTGTCGCGGACCGCGAGGACCGCGCCGACCTGGCACGCCTCCTGGCCCCGCGAGGACGGGTAGACGGCCAGCCGGCCCTGCTTGGTCAGGGCGGTCGCCTGGGTGTCGAAGCGGCGGCCGAGCACCATCCGGCGGTACAGCTCGCGCAGCACCTCGGCGGGTGGTTCGGGGTAGTCGGCGCGGGCGGGCAGCGGCGTGCCGTTCTCGGCGAGCAGGCGGACCGGCTCGGCGTCCGGTAGCAACGAGCGCGCCGGGTCGGGCGGGGTGACCGTTCGACGGGTGCGCGGGGATGCCCTGCGGACCGCCTGGGGAGTGGTCGTCACGGCGGAACCTCCTGGGACGTGTGGTGAGCCTATGCTTCCGCTTGTGGATGATTGACTCAAGATCGACACAGAAGGCGGGACGGTTGGCATGCGGAGGGCGTACCAGTGAGCCAGGAGACCGCCGACGAAGCAGGCCGGGGCGCGGGATCGGGACGATCGGCCCGAGCGTTGGACGAGGTCGACCGGCGGATCCTCGACGAGCTGGTCCGCGACGGTCGGACGTCGGTGCGTACCCTCGCCGAGCGGATCCACATCTCCCGAACCAACGCGTACGCGCGGGTGGAGCGGTTGCTGCGCGACGGGGTGATCACCGGGTTCCGGGCCCAGGTGGCACCCGAGGCGGCCGGGCTGGGCACGTCGGCGTACATCGCCCTGACCATCGAGCAGAACACCTGGCGGGAGGTGTCGGCCGAGCTGGCCCAGGTGCGCTACATCGAGCACGCCGCGTTGCTCGGCGGTGACCACGACGTGCTCGCGCTGGTACGCGCGCCGGACAACGCCGCGCTGCGCGACGTGGTGCTGGGTCGGGTGCAGAGCATTCCGGGGGTGCTGTCCACCCGCACCTGGCTGGTCTTCGAGGAGTTCGACGGGGTTGGCAGCCCCTGGGCGTGACCGCCGGCCTCAGCGCTCCGGCGGGGCCTCCAGCCCGTCGCGGTCGGCCAACTCCAGCAACGGTTCCAAAGAGTGCCGGTCACCGTCGAGGCCGGCGTGCGGGTCGCCGCGCTCGGCGAACCGGGCCGGCATGCTGAGCACGTCGAAGTCCTCCGGGCGGACCTGGTCCAGCTCCGACCAGTCCAGCGGCGCGGAGACCAGCGCGGCCGGCGTCGGCCGGATCGAGTACGCCGAGGTCACCGTGTGGTCCCGGGCCATCTGGTTGTAGTCCACGAAGACCGGCCGGTCCCGTTGTTCGCGCCACCAGGTGGTGGTGACCAGGTCCGGCAGCCGGCGCTGCATCTCCCGGCCCAGCGCGAGCACCGCCCGACGGCAGTCACCGAAGCTCCACCGCGGCTCGATCGACAGGTAGACGTGCAGCCCCCGACCGCCGGTGGTCTTCGGGTAACCGGTCATGCCCAGCTCGGCGAGGAACGCCCGCACCTCGTGCGCCACCGGCACCACCTGCTCGAAGCCGACGCCGGGCATCGGGTCCAGGTCGATGCGCAACTGGTCGGGGCGTTCCACGTCGGCGGCGGTGACCGGCCACGGGTGGAACCGCAGGGTGCCCAGGTTGGCCGCCCAGATGACCACTGCCAACTCGCTCGGCGCGACCTCGTCGGCGGTCCGGCCACTGGGGAACGTGATGTGCGCCGTACGCACCCACTCGGGCGCGCCGGCCGGCAGCCGCTTCTGGTAGAACGCGTCGCCCCGGTTGGTCTGCCGGGTGGCGATCGTCGCGCCCTCGAAGACACCACGGGGCCAGCGTTCCAGCATGGTCGGCCGGTCCCGCAACGCGCGCAGGATGCCGTCGCCCACCGCCAGGAAGTAGCGGACCACGTCCAGCTTGGTCAGCCCACGCTCCGGGAAGTACGGCTTGTCGGGGCTGGAGACGCGGACCACCCGCTCCCCCACCTGGATCTCCTCCGCCGCCGTGGCCACGCCCTGAGGGTACGACGCACAAGCGCCCCGTACAGCCACCGAGCGGACACTGGCGCGGCGCCGGCGGAGCTGGGCTTCGACGGCAGCGATGACGCGCCCGCTCAGGTGAGCAGCAGCACGCCGACCACGACCAGTGGCAGCCCGACGAAGAGGAAGATGCCGACCCCGGTGAGCACGCGCCCACCGCCGGCCGTCTCCCGCTCCGGCGCGACACCGAAGGTGGCGCGGGGGCCGAGCATGCCGATCCGACTCAGCGTCAGGTCGCCCGTCATGCCGATGAGCCCGCCCACCACAACCAACCCGATGCCCAGCCGGGCGACGTAGTCACCGCCGGCGACCGCCACCCAGATCATCGCCGCGACCGCGACCAGCGCCCCGACCACCACGAACAACAGGACCGCTTCCCGCAGACCTCGCAAGACAGTCATCTATCGACCCCCGTCACCTGTCCGGCGCACATTGTTTCGCATCACCAGGTCGCGGCGCTGCCCCGAAACCGACAGCGACCACCGGACACGGTTACCGTCGGCGGCGCCCGGGTAGGGGGGCCGCATGGCGGAACTGGCAACCCTCTGGATCGTCCGGCACGGCGAGAGCACCGCGAACGTCGCGGCGACACACGCCGAGGCGTCGGGCGCGGAGCTGATCGACCTCACCCATCGCGACGCCGACGTGCCGCTGTCCGCGACCGGCGAGGAGCAGGCCCGGGCGACCGGCCGTTGGCTGGCGGAGCTGCCGGCCGCGAGGCGCCCGGATGTGGCGGTCGTGTCGCCGTACCTGCGCGCGGTGCAGACCTCCCGGCTGGGCGCGGCGAGCAGCGACGCCTCACCGGTCAGCTCCTCGTGGGCGCCGGGGGAGGCGGTGTCGATGTCGAGCACCTCGTCGTTGAGCCCGGTCACC
>NZ_JBEYSL010000539.1:0-4342 GCF_040642735.1 Micromonospora sp. NPDC047753
CTCGTCGGCACGCCAGGCCGACCAACCGTCCGGCACCGTCGCGGCGCGCTACTGGCCCTGGTCGGGCTCCAGGCTGGCGATGGTCAGACCCGCCGCGTCGGCGGCGGCGTCCCGGTCGCCCCGGGTCTGGTCCTCCCGGGTGAGCAGATTCGCGTACTCGGTCACGTCGGCCGGGTCGGGCACCGTCGGCAGGCGGCGCAGGAACGCCTCCACCGCACGGGTGGCGGCGGTGTGCGCGGCAGCCGCCTGGCGCAGCAGTTCGCGGTCATCGGCGGGCGGGTAGAGGTCGGTCATGTCCGCCAGATACCCGGCCCACGGCGGTTCGCACCGCCAGCGGCCCGGAATACCGGCAGCTCAGCCCGGCCGTACCCCGGTGGGGTGCCGGACGCCGAACCCCGGGTTGCGGGGCAGCCAGGCCAGGTACGCCGGGTGCGGCGCCAACGAGTCGACGTACGCCGCCTTGGCGGATTCCAGCACGAGCTCCGCGCCCTGGGCGGCGGGGGAGTCCGGATGCCAGCCGAGCAGCAGCCGCCAGCGTAGCGGCGTCCCGGCGAGTTGACGGGTGACCAGACCACCCACCGGACGGAACGTCGCCTGGCACAGGGCCACCGCCACGCCGGCTTCCACCAGGTCGACACAGCCGCGGATGTCGGTCTCGTACACCTTGCGGGGGGTGAAGCCGGCGCGGGCACAGGCGGCGGCGAAGCAGTCGGCGAAGCAGCCGTCACCCGGCGCGGCGACCCACTGTTCGTGGCGCAGGTCGGCCAGGCGGACCTCCTCCTGCGCCGCGAGGGGATGGGTCTCCGGCAGCAGCACCAGCACCGGGTCGACGGCCACCTCCTGCCAGCTCAACCCGAACCCGCCGGACGGACTGGCGTCGCCGCACACCCCGGCCAGCGCGAAGTCCAGCCGACCGCCGGCCACCAACTGCGCCAACTCGTCCACTGACCAGGACGCGTACGTGGTGATCTGGGCGGGCGGCTGCTCGGCCGCCAACCGGTGCACCAGCCGACCCAGGATCGGGCTGTTCACCCCGCCGAACCGGTAGCACGGCGGCGTGTCGCCCGCCCCGGCCAGGCGGGCGGCCTCGTCCTGCAGCCCCTTCATCGCCGGCAGCAGCACCCGGGCGCGGGCCAGCACCAGCTCACCGAGCGCGGTGGGTCGAGCCCCGCGCCGGTCCCGGTCGAACAGCGGGCCGCCCAGCGTCCGTTCGATGCGTTGGAGCTGGGCGGTGAGCGCCGGCTGGGCCAGGCCGAGCGCCGAGGCCGCCTTCGTCACACTTCCCGTCTCCGCGATCGCGCAGACCACCCGCAGGTGACGCAGCTCCAGGTTCATAGGGTGACGGTAGGACTACGCGTCTGCTGGCGGAATACCCCAAGCGGATCGGTGATAATGAATGCACTGCCGGCGGTCGCCGGTCACCGGTCGCGCGGCGGCTCCGGCAGGTCCGCCAGGTACGTCGGCCGCCGGGTCACCGCGTCGAGGACCTTGTCCACAACACCGACCGCCGGCTCCACGATCCGGTTCCACGGAGGGGTCGCCGGTGTGCCCGGGTGCGGTCGGGTCGGCGCGGCCTCCTCGGCGATCTCCAACCGGTTGCCCAGCCGGATCAGCTCCTCCTCGGTCGCGACCGCGCGCAGCTCGGTGACCAGCGCGCCCACGCCCTCGACATGCCGGCGGACCCGCTCGGCGACCTCGGTCAGCGCCTCGTCCGTCAGCCCTTTCAGGGCGCTCAGCAGGGCCGCGTCGGCGCTGATCTCCGCATCGACCCGCTCGGTGGCCGCCGGCAGCGCCGCGCGGACCGCCGGCAGCAGGTACTGCTCCTCGGCGGACAGGTGCCGCGACAGCGCGGCGGTGAGCACCGCCAACCCCTCCTGCGGCGTGGTGTCCGGGCCGGAGAGCTGGTCCAGCAGCGCCAGCAGTTGCCGGTGCTCCCGGTCGACGATGTCGGCGATGCTACGACCGGCGGGTCGGTAGCCCTCCTCGGGTGCGGGCGCGGGCGGCAGCGGCGGCAGGGGAACAGCGGACATGGTGCCCTCCTCGACTGGCGGGCGGAAGCTCCGGCAGGGACGTTCGGTCGTGGGCGGCGGTACCCGAACGCGGCCGACGCGAAACCGACCCGTCGATGCCTCCACCCGCGCCGGCCTGTCGAGCGGCCCGGGCTGGTATGAAGAGGCGATGACGAGCGACGCCGCCTCCGCCCTGCCCGACCCCACCGCAGAGGTCGTGGACCTCTGCCGCGACCTGCTGCGCATCGACACCACGAACACCGGTGACAACGACACCAGCGCCGGTGAGCGCCGCGCGGCCGAGTACGTGGCGGAGAAGCTCGCCGAGGTGGGTGTGGAGTCCGTCCTGCACGAGTCCGTGCCGGGCCGGGCGAACGTGGTGGCCCGCATCCCGGGCACCGACCCGAGCCGGGGCGCGCTGCTGGTGCACGGCCACCTGGACGTGGTGCCCGCCGACGCCGACGAGTGGTCGGTGGGCCCGTTCTCCGGTGAGCTGCGCGACGGCTACCTCTGGGGCCGGGGCGCGATCGACATGAAGGACTTCGACGCGATGGTGCTCGCCGTGGTGCGGCACTGGCAGCGCACCGGCGTACGCCCGCCGCGCGACATCGTGCTGGCCTACACCGCCGACGAGGAGGCCGGCGGCGAGTACGGCGCGCACTTCCTGGTGGACAACCACCGGGGCCTCTTCGACGGCTGCACCGAGGCGATCGGCGAGGTCGGCGGCTTCTCCTACTCGGTCAACGACAGCCAGCGGCTCTACCTCATCGAGACCGCCGAGAAGGGCATCGACTGGCTGCGGCTGCACGCCAAGGGCCGCCCCGGGCACGGCTCGATGATGCACGACGACAACGCGGTCACCGCGCTCGCCGAGGCGGTCGCCCGGATCGGCCGGCACCGCTTCCCGGTGGTCGTCACCGACACCGTGCGAGCCTTCCTCACCGAGGTCTCCGACCTGCTCGGCATCGAGCTGGACCCGGACGACCCGGAGACGGCCATCGCGAAGCTCGGCCCCATCGCCAACATCATCGGCGCGACCATCCGCAACACCGCCAACCCGACCCGGTTGAGCGCCGGATACAAGGACAACGTCATCCCCGGCCGGGCCACCGCCACCATCGACTGCCGTAGCCTGCCCGGCCAGTCCGAGCTGCTGGAGCGGCAACTGCGCGAGCTGGTCGGCCCGGACATCGCGATCGAGTACATCCAGCGGCAGCCGGCGCTGGAGACCACCTTCGACGGTGACCTGGTCGAGGCCATGTCGGCGGCCCTGCGCGCGGAGGACCCGGGGGCGCGGCCCGTCCCGTACATGCTCTCCGGGGGCACCGACGCCAAGGCGTTCTCGCAGCTCGGCATCCGCTGCTTCGGGTTCGCGCCGCTCCAACTGCCCGCCGACCTGAACTTCTCCGCGTTGTTCCACGGCATCGACGAGCGCGTTCCGGTCGACGGACTACAGTTCGGCGTGCGGGTTCTCGACCGGTTCCTCCGCTCCTGCTAGTCGTGTCCGGCGGTGGCCGCCGGCGCGCAACTTCCCCATCGTGAAGGGACTGCCCCACATGACCGACCAGCATGGTGAGCTGGACGCCGCTCTCGAGCGGGTGATCGAAGCGGCCCGCCACCACCTGGCCGCCGTACGCGCCGCGCAGGGCCGCGTCGACGACGACGACGTCTGGCAGGCGTACGTGGCGTTGAACAACGCCTCTTTCGCCTACGACGAGCGGCTGCTCGACGCCTTCGGCGAGGTGACGCCATGGGATGTCGACTCGATCGACCCGGACGAGGCGGACGAGCGTTTCGGCGGCGGCGAGGGTGCCGAGGCCAGCGACCCGCACCCTCGGGTGATCTCGGTGCGTCAGCGTCGCGACTACCGGGTGCCGAGCGTCGCCGCGCTGCTGCGGGTGGCCGAGGCGGCCCGCCGCGAGGGCACCCCGGAGGACGACGAGCCGGCGCCGGTGGAGGGCGTCGGCGAGGCGGTGCTGGAGCTGCTGCAGAGTGGTGACGGCTCGCTCGGCGCGTTGGACGTCCCCGAGTTGGAGCCACTCGACGGGGTGGTCATGGTCAGCGAGGTGGGCACCCCGGTCGACCTGGAGTCGTTCGACGACGACGACGCGGTCGGCCCGTTCCAGCCGGCTGTCGACGACCGGCTGGTCGGTCGGCTCGACGAGCACCCGTTCCTGGAGCTCGACGACGACCACGACCACGCCGGGCACCGCGCTCCAGCTCGTCGCCGCTCACGCCGCACCCCCGTCGGTCAGCCGGTTACGCAGCTTGTGTTCCTCGAACGCCTCCTGGGTCATCAGCACGTCACCCGGGTCGTCCTCGACGAGCAGGAC
>NZ_JBEYSL010000540.1:0-4339 GCF_040642735.1 Micromonospora sp. NPDC047753
TCTTCGGCCGGATGTCCACCGAACTGGTCAGCCTGGACAAGGCTCAGGCCTGGCTGCGCCCAGGTGTCCACCATGGTGCCGGCTCCCACCCAGGCGCCGATGTTGGTGTACGAGGGCATCAGCACCACCCCGGGCGCATGATGGCTGCCCCATCGGGCGATAGCGCCGGGCACCACCCGCACCCCGTCGAAGGAGCGCTTGAGTGGCAGCCGGTCGTGGTACCGGAACGGCCCGGCCTCGGACGGCTCAAGCCCGAGGACCCGGAAGGCCAGCAGGATGGCGCGTTTCGCCCGCTGGTCCACGACCACCTCATCGGTGACCGGATCGACGGCGGCGACCCGACTCACCCCGCTGTCCAGTTGGTCCACCGCGGCGGTGACGACGGCGTGGCCGGCCGGATCGTCGGGGGTCACCGTGTCCCGACGGTCCCACAGCTCGTCGATCTCGGCCGGCAGGGGCGCCCCGGTCGGGGCGTTCGGCACGACAGTGGCGTCAGACATGCGCCGCCCTTCTCTGGTCGGAATCAAGTGGTCCCAGGGCACCCGCCCGGGGGGTGATCTCGGCGATGTCGCGGACGGCGGCGAAGCGGACATGTCCCCGACCCGCCGGACCGTATGCGCCGCCGGGCATCACCACGATGCCGGCGCGACTGGCAAGGCTCCTCGCCCAGGTGTCGCCGTCGCCGCCCGGGGCGGCGGTCCACACGAAGAAGCCACCGTCGGGACTCCGTGCCGCCGCCCCGTTGACGGTGAGCAGTCGCACCAGGTCGGCCACCCGGGTGGCGCCTCGCTCGTACTGGATCCGGGCGTGCTCGTCGTCGCCGAGCAGGTACGCGGCCGACCGCTGGGCGGCCGCGCCCGCCATCAGCCCGGCCGCGCGGCGGCACGGCACCAACCGCTCGACCACGGCGGGATCGCCGGCGTAGAAGCCGACGCGCAGCCCCGGGCTGTTCGACCGCTTCGACAGGCTGTGCACGGCGAGGACCCCGGCGGCGCCGTGCGCCAACGCGGTCCGTGGCGACCCGGACCAGGTCGACTCGGTGTACGCCTCGTCGGAGATCACGAGCACGCCGTACCGTCGGCCCCAGGCGACCACGGTGTCCAACGGTTCGAGCGCACCGGTGGGGTTGCTCGGGCTGTTCACCCACAGGCACAGCGCGCGGTCGCGTACCGCGGCAGGCAGCAGGTCGGGCCGCATGCGGTGATCGGCGTCGGCCGGTACCCGGTGGGTGGCGAAGCCGGCGAGACGCGCCCCGTTCTCGTACGCGGGGTAGCAGAGCTGCGGGACGAGCACCGTGTCACGCCCCGGCGGGACGAGTCCGGCGTCGCGCAGGAACAGCGGCAGGGTGGAGATGAACTCCTTGGCCCCGGCGCAGGCCGCGACGGCGTCCGGTGCGAGCGCGACCCCGAACCGGCGGCGCAGGTAGCCGGCGGCCGCCAGCCGCAGCTCATCGGTCCCGGCACTGGGTGGATAGCCGGCCGGTTCCTGCCCGGGTGGCTCGCCGGGTGTCACCGGCGGCGGATCGGCGGGAACCCCCAGCGACAGGTCGAGCAGTGCCGACCCCGACCCGCGCGCCAGGTCGAGCAGCTCCTCGCGCGACGGCGGGGCGCTCAGCACGGCACGGCAACGCCGGCCATGGTCACCAGCGCGGGGGCGGGCACCACGGCGGGCGGGAACTCGAGGGTGGCGAAGTGGTCGTGTTCATCCTCGGCCCGGCGGATCATCTCGATGCTGCCGTCGCGGCGCAGAAGCAGCTCCTGCGGACGCAGGCGACCGTTGTAGGTGAAGCCCATCGAATGGCCGTGCGCACCGGTGTCGTGGATCAGCAGCAGATCACCCTCCCGCAGCGCCGGCAACGGGCGGTCCCTGCCGAACCGGTCGTTGTTCTCACACAGCGGCCCGGTCACGTCCACCGACTCGGTGGGCCCGGCCGCCCGCGCGAAGGGCACCGTGATGTGGTGGTACGCGTCGCGGTAGAGCGCCGGACGCATCAGCGCCGTCATGCTGGCGTCCACCCCGGCGTACTCGCGCCACTTGGACATCCGGTTCACCACCCGGGTGGCGAGCACCCCGTGCGGTCCCGTGATGAAACGGCCGCTTTCGAAACACAGACGCGGCGCGGGCAGGCCGTACTCCTGCTGCCACCGGTCGAGACGCTCGCGGAGCGCCCGGCCGAGCGCGTCGATGTCGGCGGTCGGTTCGCCCGGCCGGTAAGGGATACCGATGCCACCGCCCAGGTTCAGCGTCCGCACCGCGACGCCCGTGTCGCGGTGCAGGGCGACGACCTGCTCCAGCAGCAGTTCGAGGGTGAGCAGCACCGGCGCTGCGGTGAGCGAGTTGGAGGCCAGCATCATGTGCAGGCCCACGGTGCGGACCCCGAGCGTCATGGCGCGCGCCACCACGTCGGTGAGCCGGTCGGCGGGGACGCCGAACTTGGCGTCGGCCGGGTCGCCGAGGAAGGTGTCCGCGTGCCGGCGGGAACCCCGGTGCGCGTCGTCGCCCGGGTTGACCCGGAACGCCAGGGTGTCCGGCACGGCGCCCAGTTCGGCGATCTTCTCAAGGACCGTTGCGTCGTCGACGGTGATCAGCGCGTCCGCGCGCAGTGCCGCGGTCAGCTCCGCCCGGCTGGTGTTGTTCGAGTTGAAGCAGATCTGCCGGCCCCGAGCGCCGGCCCGCAGCGCCAGTGTCAGCTCGGGACCCGAGCTGACGTCGAAGCCGAAGCCGTGCCGGGCCAGGATGCGCAGGATCGCCGGATTGGGCAGCGCTTTGACCGCGAAGTACTCGGTGTAGCCCACCGACCGGAACGCCCGGTCGAAGGCCGTACAGGTGTCGTCGATGCCCTGCTCGTCGTAGAGGTGGAACGGTGTGCCGAAACGCTCGACGGCGCGCGGTAGGGCGTCGTCCAGACGTGCCTGGAACGCGGGGCTCACGGGCATCTGTCGGGCTCGCTTTCTGCCAGGGGCGGGTGATTCGGGGTCAGTAGCCGAACCGGGCGATGATCACCGAGCGGACGCGGTCGCCAGAGAGGGGGCGTCGGTAGACGTAGCTGTCCATGCTGACGTCGTCGAAGCCGGACAGCTGAGCCTGCTCCCGCAGGTAGTCGACGGCGAGCCAGTGGAAGCCGGTCACCCCCGGTGCCGCC
This sequence comes from Micromonospora sp. NPDC047753, assembly GCF_040642735.1. Taxonomy (NCBI): domain Bacteria; kingdom Bacillati; phylum Actinomycetota; class Actinomycetes; order Micromonosporales; family Micromonosporaceae; genus Micromonospora; species Micromonospora sp. NPDC047753. The sequence continues at coordinate 3,143 of NZ_JBEYSL010000540.1, forward strand.
TGGACCCGGCTGCCGTCGCGGGTGGCGTCGTTGGAGGCCACGAGGATGCCGCGGCCGTCCACGCCGAGCCAGCTCCGGACGTGCGCCATGATCGGCAAGGTTGCGGTACGGGCGTCGTAGAGGTGGCCGAGCAACCCGTCGAGATAGGCCACCGGCCACGGGTCGGTCGGCGTCCAGGTCGTCACGTCGGCTTCGATCGACCGCACGCCCTTGGCCGTTGACATGGTGACGGCCTCGGCCATCGCGTCCACTGCCAGCACCTCGACCCCGGCCGCGGCCAGGTGACCCTCCACCACCGCGTTGCCGCTGCCCAGGCTGACCAACCGGCGGCTGCCGGCCCGCGTCAGCTCGCCGTTGAGCAGCTCCAGCATCCAGGTCCGATAGGCCGGCGAGTGGGTGGAGGGGGTGACCGAGTCGCCGCGCGCGCCCCCGGTCTCCCAGATGTCGAAGAGGCTGACGTCGTCGCCGGACCGCGAGCGGTAGAAGTCGGCGAGGTCGGCGAGTTGGTCCGGTCGGGTGTCGGTGGTCTCGATGGTCACAGCGGTCACCTTCGTTCGGCAGTAGCCGGCAGGGTCGGTGCGGACAGGACGTCCGCGAGCAACGGCACCAGGTCCTCCATGCCGCAGCGGTAGAAGTGGCCTCCGGGCAGGACCCGGAAGGTGAATGCGGCGGTCGTGAGGGCCGACCAGGCGGTCGTCAACTCGTCGGTGACGAGCGGGTCGTCGGCGCCGCGAACCGCCAGGACGGGGCAGCCGACCGGCGCCGGCCCGACCGGCCGGTAGCGGGCCGATGCCCGCACGTCGCCGACGAGGGCCCGCTCGACGAGCCGCCGGCCCAGCGGCGTCGCCCGGATCTGCGCCGGCAGACCGCCGAGGGCACCCACCCGGTCCCAGATCTCGTCGTCGGTGCCGTCGAGGAGGGCTGCCGTGCTGTGTCGCCACGGCGCTGCGGCGCCGCTGACCACCACCAGGGCGGGGCCCCTGCCCGCCTGGTGGGCGACCGCCGCCCAGGACGCGGCGAGCAGGGCGCCGAAGCTGTGGCCGACGACGGCCCACCGTTCGCCGGGGGCGGGCGCGTACCGCTGGTCCAGGTCCCGCACGTAGCCGTCGCGTTCGCCCGCCGACGTCCCGCACCCTTACCCACGTCGCCATCCTGCCGCACCCGACCTAGAGCCGCCGGTGGTGGCCGCGAGAACAA
>NZ_JBEYSL010000541.1:0-4318 GCF_040642735.1 Micromonospora sp. NPDC047753
GGGCTGACATGGCCAACGCCACCGACCACCTCTGGATGCACTTCACCCGGATGGCGAGCTACTCCGCTGGTGAGGTGCCGACCATCGTGCGCGGCTGCTCGCGTACGCCGGCGGTCGGCGCGTCGGCGGTGAGGTCCACCCGGATCCACACGTCGGGGTGCGGTGGCGCGCCGGTGAGCACCACCCGGGCCCGGCGTACGCCGGGGTTGCCGGTCAGGTCGCGTACCAGCGCGTCGGCGAGGACGTCGGTGGCCAGCCGGGTCCGGCCCGGCCGGCGTCCGGGGTGGCTCAGGGTGCCGCGCAACGTGCCGTCCGGGCCCCGCAGCTCCCGGGTCAGCAGGCGCTGCCCGGCCAGTGCGAGCAGGCCTGCGGCGGCGGCCGCGGCCAGGCCGCTCCACGGCGCGGCCCTCCGCAACCGCTCGACCACCTCGGCGCTGAGCAGCGCCGCCGCCGGGTCGGCGCCGGGCAACGTGCCGAGGCTGGCCGTCAGTGCCGCCGCGCCGCCCGCGACCAGCAGCAGCGCGATGATGGTCCACAGCAGCCGGTGCCCGGCGTTGGTCACGCCGGCCGCCGCCGAGGCAGCAGCCGGACGTCGATCCGGGCGGGGCGGGGTGCGGTGAGGTGACGCAACTCCTGGTGCACAGCGAACTCGATCTCCGCCCGGGCCGCCGGGTCGCCGGTCGCCCGGACCCGGGGGCGCCACTGACCGCCGCGCCGTCGGACCCGGACGCGGACACGGCGGACGCCCGGCACCGCGCTGGCGGCGTCAGCGAGCCGCCGTTCCACGCAGCGCCGGTGCAGGTACCAGCCGTCGTGCTCGTCGGCGCGCAGGCGGGCCGGTGTCCAGCGGCGCAGTTGGGCGACGAGGATGGCCAGGCCCAGCAGGAGAGCCCCGCCGGCCACGGCCCGGACGGTGGGGTCGCGCCACCGGGTGCCGCTCAGCGCGTCGAGCCAGCCGCTGGTGTCGAGCGGTGTCGGTCGGTGCAGGGTGAGCAGCAACGCCTGGACGGCCGCCGCCGCGCCGCCAAGAAGCAGCACGGTGGCCAGCAGCAACGAGGCGACCCGGTTGGCGGTGCGCATCTCAGCCGTCCTCCGGTGTGGCGGTGCCGACGCCGGAGGAGTCGACGCCGGGGACGAGCAGGTCGTCAACGGTGACCGTCACCACCGCCACGCGGAGCCCGGTCTGGGCGGCCACCCGGTCGGTGACCACCGCCCGGACCGTCTCGGCGATCGTCGGCACGCTGTGCCCGTACCAGGTGATCAGGTGCAGGTCGAGTCCGACGGACCGGTCATCCAGACGGACCGCCGCCGGACGGACGACGGACACGCCCGGCACGAGGCTGGCCGCCTGCACCGCGATCCGCGCGACGTCCGCCGTGTCGCCAGGGCGGCGTTCCGGACCGGCCGTCCCGGCGGCCAGTCCGATGCTGGGGTTCGTCCCCGCGGACGGGCGGGTGGTCATCGCCGCCGCCGAGTGTCGGCGCGGCGGTCGCCGAGACCGGTCATCGCGAGGTCGCCGTCGAGCACCCGGACGACCAGCCAGCCGAGCAGACCGGCGAGCACGGCGAGGGCGGCCACGCCGATGCCGGCGAGCGCCCAGACCGCCACGGCGAGGAACCCGGCGAGGAAGCCGAACTGCTGTCGCGACATGCTCACCTCCGGGCCGGTCCGGTACCGGCGGTCGCTGGATACACCCGGCGGCCATCCCTGGAACGTCAACGCTGCTGTGATCCGCGTCACAGGAGAAGTCGGTGGCCCATGATCGACCACCTAGACTCGGCCCGGCTCGACCGACCGGCGGATGGATCAGGCAGATGACGAGCATCGGGAGCGACGACCGCGGTTGGCTGCGGGCGATGCCCGCCGAGGCGGGGCGCGACGCGCTGCTCAGCCGCGCCGGCCATCGGGTCCTGGCGGCACGCCGGCTCACTGACCTGCTCCAGGGCCGCCCGCCCGGCGTCACCGGCAGTCAGTGGACCTCGGCGAGCCGCGCCAGCTTCGACTTCGTGGTCTACGCCGCCGACAGCGGCCGCCCGGTCGTCGCCGTACAGATCGGCCCCGTTCCGTCTCCCGGCTCGGCGCAGCAGCGCGTGGAGCGCCTCACGGACGCGGTGGGCGCGGCCGCCGGCCTGCCCACCCTGTGGATCGGGTCGCCCACGTTGAGCGCCGCCGAGCATGGCCGCCGCCTGGTCGAGTACGTGATCGACGCACGTGCCTACGCCGCGGGCGGGGCCACCGCCGCCGGGACCGAACCGGCGCCGGTGAGCTTCCGGGACATCCTGGGCCGGCTGCCGGACGGGCGTACCGGGCCGGTGAACGACCTCGGCGCGCTGACCCGTGTGGCGGCGGTCGAGGCGTACGTGGCCGGGCAGGTGGCCGACCCCATCGTGCGAGGACTGCACGTCCGCTGGGTGGACGGGCCGGCACAGGGGTGGAGTTGGGTGCAGGTACGCCCCGACGCGTGCCTCGTCGAGCAGGTCTCGGTGACCGAACACCGTTTCTCCTGCGGCATCGACGCGGCCCGGCTGGCCGAGGATCTCGCCGCCGTCGCCGTGGGGGAACGACTGCGAGAGAACGCCGTCGCCGACCTGCTGTCGCGCGCCGAGTGGACCGCGCAGATCGCCGCGCTGAGCCAGCGCCGCCACGAACTGGTCGGCGGGTTCGCCTTCGACCACCTCTGCGCCGACTGACCAGCGCCCGTTTCACCTGCTGATCCCTGCTCCGCTCCGGCTCCGTGTCGGGTCGCGGCAATTTCCTGTGTGTCTGTTGAACCTTCCCGGCCGCCGCCCCGTACTCCTGCGCGAATGAACAGGATCTCCCCATCCGCGTCCACCGGGCGCGGGAGACGGTGCGGAAAGGGCATCGTCGGCCATCGACGCATTACCGGGTAGGTCACGGTGGGTCGCCACCGCGGCGTGCCACCTCACATCCGTCGGTCCGCCGAGGGCAGAAATCCACTACCGGATCGAGAAGGAGAGCAATTCGATGCGCAGGTCCACTCGGGCGCGCCGGCCTTCCGGCAACGCGCGGAGCAAGCGTCTGCTGGCAGTTGTCGGCACGCTCGCGGTCTTCGGCGGAGTTGTCGCCGTGACTCAGATTTCGTCGGCCCAGGACCGGCGGACAAATAAGCCGCGTCCGGCTTCCGGGCAGTGCGTGGAGCCGAGCCCGGGCGCGACCGCGCCGACCGGTGGCGGCTCGACCAGCCGAACCTGGCAGAACGGTCGGTGGGTGCGTAATCACTGGGGTGACGGACAGCAGTCGGTCCCCGAGTGCGAGGACGGCAAGGACGGCACCGTGGGCACCGGCACGGCCATCGCCTGTCCGGACGTGGCGAGCAAGCTGCCGCAGGTGCCAGACCGGGCTCGGGCCGAGGTGGACCGCAACCTCGCCCAGTTGCAGACCCAGATCGCCGAGGCGGACCGCCGGCTCGCCGCCGAGGGCAACAAGGGTGAGGCGTTCATCCGCAACGCGATCCTCCAGCCGTTGGCCGGCAAGCGCCGCGCCGTGCTGGACCGGATCACGACCGCCATCGACCGGGCCGGACCCCGGCCGCAGGGCCTCGCGCAGCTCGCCGAGTGCCAGGTGCAGCCCACCGGCGGAACGGGCGGCAACAACGGCGGCGGCACCACTCCCACCACCACCCCCGGCGGTGGCAACAACGGTGGCGGGAACAACGGCGGCGGGAACAACGGCGGTGGCACCGAGCCCGGCGCCGGGCTCGGCGTGCTCGCCAACGACTGCGACGAGAGCCGGCTCCAGCCGCACGACGGTTTCCAGAACGGCAACCGCTGCGTGAGCACCGAATTCGGTGAGGTCGGCGCGGCGGCCAACAACCCGTCGCTGCTGATCACCCAGTTCCCCGACCAGGTCGGCCAGAACCAGCCCTTCACCCTGCGGGTCAGCACCCGCAACCTGGTCCGGGACCGCTTCCTGGCCGCCGGTCAGGGTGGTTACTACGTGGAGAGCTCGCTCCTCAACGACCAGGGCCTGGTCCGCGGTCACTTCCACACCGCGTGCCGGATGCTGGACAGCCTGACCGCTCCGCCGGAGCCGCAGGAGGTGCCCGCGTTCTTCGTCGCGACCGAGGACGGCCGCGGCGGCGCCCAGCCCGACGAGGTGACGATCCAGATTCCGGGCCTGCCGGAGTCCGGTACCGCCCAGTGCTCCGTCTGGGCCGGTGACGGCTCGCACCGCCTGCCGATGATGGAGCGGGCCAACCAGACCCCCGCCTTCGACTCGGTGCGCATCGACGTCAACTGACCTGACGTACCGGCGGCGGCCGGCCACCCGGGGCGACGACCCGGGTGGCCGGCCGCCG
>NZ_JBEYSL010000542.1:0-4307 GCF_040642735.1 Micromonospora sp. NPDC047753
GGCGAGTCCTCCCAGGTCTCCTGTCGGCCGTACGGCGTCAGATCGAGAAAGGACCAGTTACTGCCGAGCCGTTCCACGCCGCGGGAGGTGGTGCTTCACGTCCCGAGGACCTGGTGAACGGTCAGTGACACCAGACGCGACGTCCTGTTGGATGTGGGGGACGGTGCCGCGAAGGGATTCGTCCATGGGTTCTGATGGTCGTCGCTCGGCCGGATGGGTCGTGGCCGGTGTGCCGATATTGGCTGCGCTGGGAGGTCTTGCCGCCAACGCGGCTTCCGACCAGCAGCGTTGGCCCAGGGTCCTTGAGCTGGTGCGACAGAATCCGTGGTTGACCTTGGGCGTCATAACTCTGATGTGTGTGGGGTCCGAGGTGGTGTTGCTGTGGCCGCGCCGGAGATCCACGAGCGTTGTCCCCGCCGTGACTGAGCAGCCGGGCCCGCGTCGTATGCCGAATCGGAATCCGTTGTTCACCGGCCGGGAACAGATACTGGACGAACTTCACCTGCGACTCGCATCATCTGTCGTCTGTCTGCACGGCATAGGTGGTTCCGGTAAGACAAGTCTGGCAGTCGAATATTCGCACAGATTCAAAGAGCGTTTTTCCGTGATTTGGTGGATCGCTGCCGAACAGCCTCCGCTCGTAACCGAACAGTTGGCGGCGTTGGCTGTCGAAGTGGGTGAAGCAACCGAAGGAACACCGGTCAAGGATGCTGCCGAGAAGGCTCGGGGCTGGCTGCGCGGCCACCGGGGCTGGTTGGTGGTGTTGGACAACATGCCGGGAACCGAGCTCGTCTCGCCGGCAATTCCCGATGGTGCTGGTCAAGTGCTGATCACCTCGCGAGCCAACTACTGGAATCAGCTAGGAGCGTTGATTCAAGTGGATGTATTCTCCCGGACAGAGTCGGTGTCCTTATTGACAGCGCAGCTGAGCGGGATCAGCCCGTCGGACGCGGACAGGGTCGCGAACGCGGTGGGCGATCTGCCCCTGGCGGTAGCGCAAGCAGCGGGTTTCATGGTGGCAACGGGCATGCGGCCCAGTGAGTACGTCGATGCGATCGAAGCACATGCGATCGAGATTCTGGACCGCGGCAGGCCGGTCGGATATCAACTGTCGTTGGCCGCGGTGGTCGCGCTCTCCGTCGAACGGCTCAGTGTTGAGGACCCCGTCGGGGTCAGCATCCTGAATCTGTGTTCGTTCCTGGGACCAGAGCCGATTCCCTTCACCTGGCTCACCCGTATGCCGCAGGAGGGAAGTCGAAGCGCCCTCGCCAAGGCCTCACCCGTCACACTGAGGTCATCGGTGGGGCGGCTGGTGGAATTCGGCCTTGCGCGGCTCGACTCGGACGGGGGGTCGCTCGTGGTGCACCGCACGACGGCGGCAGTCGTGCGCGATCTGCTCAGCGTACGGACGCGAAGCAGGCAGTGGCAGTTGGCCGGTGAGTTGCTCGCCGCGAACCGATCCGACGACCCCTCCGAGTTGACCCTCTGGCCGCTGTGGTCCATCCTGACGGCTCACGTTGGCCCGCACCTACGGCTGGCCCCCGGACCCGCTGACGCGGGCAGCCAGGATTATCGTAGTGTCGTTCTCGATGCCGCCCGATATCTGGAGCTGTCCGGGCAGGCCGCATCAGCGAATGAGCTCGCCCGGACCGCTCGCGAGAGATGGACTCAATCGCTGGGCAGCGACGATCTGGATGTCCTGCGGGCAGCTCGGCGTCAGTCGGCGACGCTTCCCCCGGCGCATCCCGACGCGTTGGGCATCGAGACGGACACACTTGCCCGCTTGCAGCGCCTGCTCGGTCCGGACGATCCGGAGACCCTGTCTTCGGCTGGCAACTGCGCCAGGGCCATGGCCGACCTCGGGAGATTCGAGGACGCACGGCAGTTGAACCGCGACACTCTCACTCGCCTGCGGCGGATCTTCGGTGACGATGATCCCAAGACTCTGCTTTCCGCCAACAATCTGGCTAATCGAATGGCCGAGCTTGGTGAACACGAAGCTGCGAGAGCTCTGCACCGCCAGATTCTGGACCGCCGGGAAGTCGTGCTTGGTCACGATCATCCGGACACCCTGATTACCAAGGCCGAACTCGCTCTCGACCTCGCGAATCTCGGAGAACTGGACGAGGCGAGGACGTATGGCCGCCTGTCCCTTGCCGAGCTCAGCCGCAGGCTTGGTCCCGACCACCGCAGCACTCTGCAGGCGGCGGCCATCCTCGCTGACATTCTGCGCCGGCAGGGGAGTCTCCAAGAGGCGCGCGCTCTTGACGAGGAGACTCTCCAACGTCGCAGGCGGGTGTTGGGCACAGACCATCCCGAAACCTTGGCCCTGGCTCAGAGCCTTTTTCCGAACTCGTCCGCACAGGGATGAGCCGGGAGTGCCGGTGTCTGGCTAGTGTTGTCTCGCGCCCCGAGTGCCACGTCCGGTCGTTGACCGCGGTCACCCGGGGGCCGTTCGTCGGATCAGCGGCCGAGGGCCAGCAGCAGCCCGGTGGCGACCACCCCCGCACCGAGGACCACTGTGATCGGTCGGGGGCCGAGCACCGCGTGCCGGCGGTCGGCCAGCACCCGCGCCGGCACCAGACCGACCAGCGGCCCGAGCAGGGTCACCACCAGCGCCAGCACCGGCAACCCGACCGCCAGGTCTCCGCCGTACCCGATGCCGAGCGCGCGGGCGCCGGCCCCCAGCGCGTACGCCAGCACGGCACCGGCCACCCCGCAGAGCGCCAGCAGCGGGTTGACCGAGCCCGGCAGCTCGCCCGGCTGACCGGCCCGGTCGAGCAGGTCACGGGCCTTGGCGAGCAGCACCACCGGGTCGGTGGCCCCGACGCCGTTCGCCGGGGCGGGCGGGCCACCGAGACGGCGGGCACCGAGGCGCGAACGGACCTGCTGCCACAGGTGGGCCACCTCGGCGTCGACCCGTTCCTGCTGCTCACGGGCAGCGACCAGTTCCTCCTCGGCGCTCTGGAGCTGGTCGGCAGCCTCGGCGACGGCCCGCTCGGCGGCAACGCACTGCCGCTCGTGCCAGGTGTGCGCCTCGGCGCGCTGCTCGCGTACCCGCGCGCTGAGCTCGGCCAGCCGCCGTAGCTGCGCCGCGTACGTCTCGCTGGTCACCGGTTCGTTCATCGCGTCGGTCCATACGGGATGATCACCTGTCCGGTGCGGTGCACCGCCCGGTCGAAGAAGAGCCCCCGCCAGGGGCGGGGATACCAGTCCGGGCCGCCGGTGCCCGGATAGAGCGACGAGCCCAGCTCGCCGCCGTGCGCGTCCAGGGCCACCCAGGCACCGATCTGGTCGGTACGGGAGGCCGGCCCACCGAGATCGGCGCGCATCCGGGCCACACCCCGCCACCAGGCCAGCACGTGCGTGCGTCGTTCCGGCCCGTCGTGCATGATCCGGCGCAGCTGCTCCAGGCCGGTCCGCCGACCCGCGCGAGCGGCCAACGCGCCCGCTGCCGCGTCGACGGCGAACAGCAGCAGGTAGTGCGGACTTCCCGGGCCGCTGAGCCCGTCGGCCGTCTCGGCCATCAGCTCCCCGACGGTCTCCTCGTCGTACCAGGCGGCGTCGTCGGCCAGGTCGTCGTAGAGGGCGCGGGCGATCGGGTCGGCGTCCGGGTCGAGGCAGGCGATGGAGAACCGGGCGGTGCCCGGCGGGTGCTGACGGGCCAGCGACCGGGCCGCCGCGTCGAGCACCGCGCACGCCTCGTCGACGCGGGTGCCGAGCACCGCGAGGTTGCGGCCCGGGGCGCGCGGCAGCCGCAGCGACGCCGAGCGGGACTGCACGTCGATGATCTCGCCGAGCAGAGCCACCGGGTTGCGCGGCGCGGTTCCGTCCGGCGGAACGGCGAGCGCCCGGAAGTCCGGGGCGTCCGCCAGCCGGGGGATCGCGTCGCCGTCGAAGAGCCGGGCCGGCGCCGCGTCGGGGGCGCGCATCCGCCACAGCCGGTGTTGCAACCCGCTCCAGGTCTCCCAGTCGCTGGCCGCCGGGATGCGGGCCACCTCGTTGCCCTCCACCATGCCCGACTCGGCGTTGACCACCGCGTGCCAGCGCGGCAGCGACTGGGCCGCGTCGTTGCGCTCGGCGAGGATGCGCAGCGCCTTGGGCAACGCGATGCGCAGGGCGAACTGCGCGACCAGCGCGGGGCGGCCCCACAGCGCCTCGATGCCCCGCACGTCCTGCGAGGCCAGGACCAGGTGGATGCCCTGGGACCGGCCGCGGCGGGCCATGCACGTCCACCTCTGGCCACTCCGTGCCCGGGGCGAAGTCGTACATCCAGCCACGGGCCCGCTCGGTCACCGGCAGGCGCC
>NZ_JBEYSL010000543.1:0-4295 GCF_040642735.1 Micromonospora sp. NPDC047753
CCAAACCCCACCACCCCCTCTCACACTTCTTTTTTTTTGGTGTTTTTTTTTTACTGTTGTGCGCCCTGCGGCTCGGGCCCCCCCCCCACCCCCCCCGCGCCCTTCGCTGATGCTGTGGTTCGGGGGAACTACATGCTGGAGATGTCGCCCTGCTTGGCGCGGACGGCTTCGGCAGCCTCCAGGAGGCTGGCGCGCTCGTCGGCGTCCAGGTCGGTCTCGACGACCCGCTTGACGCCCTCGGCGCCGATCTCGGCCTCGACACCCAGGTAGACACCGGAGATGCCGTACTCGCCGTCGACCCAGGCGCAGACCGGCATGACCTCGCCGGAGTCCTCCGCGACAGCCTTCGCCATCCGCGCTGCGGCGGCGGACGGGGCGTAGTAGGCCGAACCGGTCTTGAGCAGCGCGACCACCTCGGCGCCACCGTTGCGGGTCTTGACGACCAGCTCCTCGATCTGCTCGGCCGGCATGGCGTCGCGCAGCGGCTTGCCGTTGACGGTGCTCTTCGACGGCACCGGGACCATGGTGTCACCGTGCGAGCCCAGGGTCAGGGTGCGTACCGAGGCCACCGGCACGTTCAGCGCCTCGGCGACGAAGTTGCTGAACCGGGCGGTGTCGAGCATGCCGGCCTGGCCGAGCACCCGGTTCTTCGGGAACTGGGTGGCGAGCTGGGCCAGCGCGGTCATCTCGTCCAGCGGGTTGGAGACCACGATGACGACGGCGTTCGGGGCGTACTTGGCGACGTTCTCGGCGACCTGGCGGACGATCTTGGCGTTGGTCTCCAGCAGGTCCATCCGGCTCATGCCGGGCTTGCGCGGCAGACCAGCGGTGATCACGACGACGTCGGAGCCCTCGATGCTCTCGTAGCCCTCACCGTTGGGGCCGGTGGTCACGCCGACCACCTTGGTCTCGAAGCCCTCGATGGCCCGGGACTGGTTGAGGTCGAGCGCGAGGCCCGCGGGCTTGCCCTCCACGATGTCGGTGATCACTACGGTGTCGAAGACGTCGTACTCGGCCAGGCGCTGTGCGGTGGTGGAGCCGTAGAAGCCAGCCCCGACGACAGTGACCTTCTTACCCATGGTCGTCCCACTCCCTGATACCAGTCGGTTTTCCGGACCGTATCAGTCATCCTGGCACCGAACAGGGCAGGGGCGGCGGCCGTCGCCGGGATGGGTCGAACGTCACCGGCGTCGCCGGCGTCCGGTTCAGCCGCGCTCGGCGCGCTCGACGACGTTGGTGAGCAGCATGGCCCGGGTCATCGGGCCCACGCCGCCGGGCATGGGGACCAGCGCGCCGGCCGTCTCGGCCACCTCCGGGTCCACGTCGCCGGTGTAGCGGCCCTTGCCGTCCGCTCCGATGACGCGGGTGATGCCGACGTCCACCACCACCGCGCCCGGGTTGATCATGTCGGCGGTGAGCAGACCCGGTACGCCGGCCGCGACGATGACGATGTCGGCGGCCCGGGTGTGCGAGGCGAGGTCGAGGGTGCCGGTGTGGCAGAGGGTGACAGTGGCGTTCTCGCTGCGCCTGGTGAGCAGCAGGCCGAGCGGTCGGCCAACCGTGTTGCCGCGACCGACCACCGCGACGGTGGCTCCGCGCAGCGCCACGTCGTGCCGGCGGAGCAGCTCGACGATGCCGCGCGGCGTGCACGGCAGCGGACCGTCGTAGCCGAGCACGAGCCGACCCAGGTTGACCGGGTGCAGGCCGTCGGCGTCCTTGTCCGGGTCGATCAACTCCAGCACCCGCTGGGTGTCGAGGTGGGCCGGCAGCGGCAGCTGGACGATGTAGCCGTGGCACGCCGGGTCGGCGTTCAGCTCGGCCAGTACGTCGTCGACCTGCTGTTGGGTGGCGTCGGCCGGCAGTTCGCGGCGGATCGAGGCGATGCCCACCTCGGCGCAGTCGCGGTGCTTGCCGTTGACGTACGCCTGACTGCCCGGATCCGCCCCGACCAGGACCGTGCCGAGCCCGGGGGTGATGCCGCGTTCCGCCAGTGCCTTCACCCGGATGCGCAGCTCGTCCTTGATCTCCGCTGCGGTTGCCTTGCCGTCCAGAAGCGTCGCCGTCACGACCAGATCGTCTCACGGCCACCGCCCGCGGATCAGACGACCTCGCTCCGGGCCGTCCGCCGCCCACTGCGGTGGGGCGGCCATCGGACGGGCCGGGTCGCGTCGGAGTGACTGCCACTGGAGTAACCCTGCGTGAGGTGTTGCTAGTCACTTTCAGTGACAATCTGTGGATTCGATCACTGTCGAACCAGACAGGGCGGGCCTGATCCACGGAGATGGGACGGCCGCCCCAGGCGGCGTCGACCTGACCGGGAGGGTTCGAACGCAACGTCAAACGTCGGGATTTCAGCAGGCCAACGTCAGTGAGTCCGATTTGGGGTAGCAGATTCACTCGCCTTCGACAACTGAATCAACCCCGGACCGTTACCCACCCGCAACCGCGTCGTTGTCGAAGGCCCGTCACCGACCTACCGTTACCGCTTGTTGCGCAGCGTAAACCCAGCGTCGGGCCTGACTGCGCAGCGTGAGGAGATGAGGAGGCTCAATGCGAGTTCGTAGACTCGCCGCCTGGACCGCCCTCCCGCTCGCGGTGACGCTGGGCCTCGCGGCCTGCGGCAGCGGCGGAGACGGTGGATCCGGTGGCAGCGACAGTTCGGTGGTCAGCATCCAGATCGCCGAGCCGAAGCACCTGGTTCCCACAAACACCACCGAGACGTCCGGGTCGCAGGTGATCGCCGGCCTGTTCAGCCCGCTCGTCGACTACGACGCCCAGAACAAGCCGTACGAGGTCGCCGCTCAGTCGATCACCTCGTCCGACAACAAGGTCTGGACGATCAAGATCAAGGACGGCTTCACCTTCCACAACGGTGAGAAGGTCACGTCCCAGAACTACATCGACGCCTGGAACTACGGCGCGTACGCCCCGAACGGTCAGGACACCAACCCCTTCTTCGAGAAGATCGCTGGTTACGCCGACCTGCAGGGCAAGGCGCCGAAGGCCAAGGAGATGTCCGGCCTGAAGAAGGTCGACGACCTCACCTTCACCGCGACGCTCTCCGAGCCGTACATCGACTTCAAGACGACGCTCGGCTACAACGCGTTCTTCCCGATGCCGGACGCCGCGTTCTCGGCTCCGGGCGTGCTCAAGGACTCCTACGAGCAGGCGCCGATCGGGCAGGGCCCCTTCAAGATGAAGGGCACCTGGCAGCACGACAGCAAGATCGACGTCGAGCGCTACGACGCGTACCCGGGCGAGAAGCCCAAGGTCAAGAACATCGAGTTCCGGATCTACCAGCAGCTCACCGCGGCCTACGCGGACGTCCTGGCGGACAACCTGGACGTGCTGCCCACGATCCCGACCGAGAGCCTGAGCACCGCGCCGAGCGACCTGGGTGACCGGTACAAGACCAGCCCGATGTCGTCGTTCCAGTTCCTCGCGTTCCCGACGTTCGACAAGGACTACAGCAAGCCGGACGTGCGCAAGGCCATCTCGATGGCGATCGACCGTGACGAGATCACCAAGTCGGTCTTCAAGGGTTCGCAGACGTCGGCGCGCTCCTTCGTCTCGCCGGTCCTGCCGGGCTACCGGGAGGACACCGCGGGCGAGGCCGCCCAGTTCAACCCGACCGAGGCCAAGAAGCTCTACCAGGCCGCCGGCGGTCCGTCGAAGATCGTCATCTCGTACAACGGCGACGGCGGGCACAAGGACTGGGTCGACGCCACGGTCAACCAGCTCAAGACCAACCTGGGCGTGGACGCGGTCGGCTCGGTCGAGCCGAAGTTCGCCGACCTGCTGACCAAGGTCGAGAAGAAGACGCCGGTGGGTGCGTTCCGGATGGGTTGGGTCATGGACTACCCGACCATGGAGGACTACCTCGGCCCGCTGTACAGCACGAACGGCTCGTCGAACTACTACGGCTACAGCAACCCGGAGTTCGACAAGCTGGTCAAGGAGGGTTCCGCCGCCAAGACGCAGGACGAGGCGATCGCCAAGTACCAGCAGGCGGAGGACATCCTGGCCAAGGACATGCCGGTGATCCCGCTCCGCTTCGGCGAGAACGTGTTCGGCCACTCGTCCAAGGTCAAGAACGTGGAGATGGACCTGTTCCAGCGGGTCAACCTCGTCAAGATCGAAGCAGCCAGCTGAGCTGACCATGGTGCGGCGGAGACAAGGGCGAGGGCGGTGGCCAGCGCGGCCGTAGCGACCGTACGGGTCAGCCTTCTCATCAGTGCACCATGTCCTTTCCGACCGGGCCCGTCACGACAACCCCCTCCGGTGGCCTGCCGGCC
>NZ_JBEYSL010000544.1:0-4273 GCF_040642735.1 Micromonospora sp. NPDC047753
CCTAGCTCTACCTGCCCAGCCTCAACGCGGACATCATCGACCAGGGTGTGGCCCGGGGTCATGAAGTTATTGCCCTTCGCCTCGGCGTGTCGTGGCAATAACTTCATGATCAACGGCATCAAGGGGCGAGGCCCGGGGCCGGGGCGGGGCGGGTCAGCTGGCTCGGCGGATGGGGCGGCGGGCCAGGTAGCGGAGCAGGTCGCGGATGTGGTGCTTCTCCTCGGCGGGGACCGTGGGGTCGGCCAGCCGGTCCAGGATGGCCCGGACGTCGGCCTCGACCGGGCCGTCGTCGTGGCGTCGGCGAGGAGCGGGCCCGGCGTCGGGCAGGCCGAGCGCGCGGAACGCGGCAGCGACCGGCAGATCCAGCGCGGCGCAGAAGCCGCGCACCTTGGCCAACTCGGGATAGTCCTGCCAGTCGCCGGCCAGCCAGCGGAAGACGGTGGAGCGGCCCACGCCCGTGTGCGAGGCAAGATCAGTCACGGTCCAGCCACGTTCGTCGCGAGCGTCATCGATGGCGCGCCGGACGAAGCGAGCAAAGGCCATCTGCGGTGATACGTCGGCTGATCCCATCCCTGCGTGTCTTCCCCCCTGCCGGAGCACCGGGACGATGCGCCTTCCGAGGGTAGTACGCGAGAAGCCGGAAACAATTGACTGACCGCACAAACTGTCCCGTGGGCGAGACTTTTCTCTGGAAGCGTGTGTGCAGAACGAAAATTGCATCGAGCGATCTTCATCGTTCTTCCATTAAGCTCGGTGCCCGTCCCGACATCGCGTCTGTCGCCTGCCGCCTCCGACCGGACCATCGCCGAGGAGCACCATGGCCGAATTGAGCCGCCCCCAGCCGTACCAGCCCGGTGCGGTGAGCCTCTTCTTCGTCGCCAAGGCCGGCGTCTTCGCCGCCGCGTTCTGGATCTGGTTGCTGGTCCTGGTGCTCCGCACCGACTCCGCGACCGGTCTCGAGGTGCTGGCCGCCACCGGTGCCATCACCACCACGCTGGTCGCTGTCCTGCTCGGCGCCCGGATGGCGTTGCAACACAACGCCGCCATCCGGCACGCCGAGGTGAAGAAGCTGCTGGTCGACATCTCCTGGAACGCCTTCGCGGCAGCCGGCAACGCCGAGACCGAGGGCAAGGTCGTGCCATTCCCGACCGCCCCGGTCGACGGTGACTGGGCCGCCCAGCGGCCCGCCGCCGACCGGGTGTCTGTCCTCGACCGTGGTGCCAGCGAGCGCAACGGTGGCCGGGGCCGCCGACGCTAGTCGCCCGGGGGTGCCTCTTCGGCGGCCAGCAGGGTCTCCAGCCGGGGAGTGACCTGCCACTGGTCCACCAGCTCGCGGTACTCCGCGCGCTGTGGCCCGGTCGCCCCGGCACCGGTACGACGGGCGCGGATCAGCAGGTTACGCGGGGTGTGCTGCGAGTCCACGAACTCCACCACCTCGGTCCGGTAGCCGTGCACCCGCAGCAACCCGGCGCGCAGCGCGTCGGTGAGCACGTCGGCGAAGCGCTCGCGCAGGATGCCCTGCCGGGTCAGCAGCTCGTACGGGGTCGGGGCGGGATGGGCGCGGAGCTGCTTCGCCAGATCGTGGTGGCAGCACGGCGCGGCCAGCACCCAGCGGGCCTCCCAGCGCACCGCGCGGGCCAGCGCCTCGTCGGTGGCGGTGTCGCAGGCGTGCAGCGCCAGCACCAGGTCGGGCGCGGGGTCGACGACGGCGTCGGCGATCGTCCCGGCCACGAAGCTGACCTGGTCGGCCCAGCCGAGCCGCTGCGCCAGCTCGGTGTTGCGCCGCCGCTGGTCCTCCCGGACGTCCACGCCGATCAGTTGGACGTCGAGCCCCCGACTTGTCAGGTAGCGGTACGCCGCGAACGTCAGGTAGGCGTTGCCGCAGCCCAGGTCGACCACCCGTAGCGAACCCGTCAGGTCGTCGGGCAGGGTAGCGGCCAGGGCCCGCAGGAACGCGTCCACCTGGCGGCGCTTGGCCGCCGAGCCGCCGATCTCGGCGAAGATCGGGTCACCGGGGTCGAGCAGGTATTCCTTCGCCCGGTCGTTCCCGGTGGGCGTCGCCACCGGACGGGACGTCGCGGCCCGATGCACCTGCGCCTCGCCGGACTTGGTCACCCGCAGCTGAAGGGTCGCGTCGGCCGTCTCGACGTGCCAGTTGCCGAACGGCTCGGCCAGCAGTTCGTCGATCGCCGCAGCGGCCTCCGGGCCGGAGGCGAGGTTGCGGGTGTAGGGGCGAGCACCGTCGGACGTGGTGATCTGCATCCGGGGCCCGGCCTTGAGCCGCACCGGCCGCAGTTCGGCCCGCTCAACTGTGGGGCGGCGACCGCGTCGACGTCCGGCGGCGACCGCCCGGGTCAGCGCGGGGTCGAGCAGCAGCGCCCGAACCTCGGTCAGGGCGGCGTCCAGTGGTTGCGGCATCGTTCCATCTTCGGCAGGTGGGGTGGGAGAAGGGAACATCCCCCGTACCGCGCGAGGCGGTGCGGGGGATGTCAGGTGTGGCTGGTGGTCAGTCCGCTGTCGCTTCGGCCGGCGTACCCGCATCGGAACCGCCACCACGGCGGCGGCGTCGGCGACGCGGCTTGGACGCCTCGCCCTCGGACGCGGTGGCCGGCTCGGACGGGCCGGCGTCGGCGGAGATCACCGCCGTCGTCTCGGCCGTGACCGCCTCGCCGGCCCGGCGGCGACGCCGACGGCGAGGGGTACGGGTGCCTTCGTCGGCGGCGTCGGCCGCAGGTGCCTCGGCGGCGGCCGGCGTGGCGGCGTCGGAGCGGTCGCGGCGGCCATCGCCCCGACCACGGCGCTCGCCGCGACCCTCACCACGACTCTCGCCGCGTCGGGGGCCACGACCACCGCTGTCGCCCCGACGGGAGCGGGTCGTCCCACCCAGATCCTCTTCGATCTCGGCGGACAGCCCGGCCCGGGTGCGCTCGGCCGTGGGCAGCGTGCCGCTGACCTCGGTGGAGATGTGCAGGTCGGTGTAGAGGTGCGGCGACGTGTGGTACGTCTCCGGCGGCTCCGGCATCTCCAGACCGAGGGTCTTGTCGATGATCCGCCAGCGCGGCATGTCGTCCCAGTCGACGAAGGTCACCGCGACACCCGTCGCGCCGGCCCGGCCGGTACGACCGATCCGGTGGGTGTAGGTGTCCTGGTCTTCCGGGCAGTCGTAGTTGATGACGTGGGTGACGCCTGTGACGTCCAGCCCACGGGCCGCCACGTCGGTGGCGACCAGGATGTCGATCTTGCCGGCCCGGAAGGCCCGCAGCGCCCGCTCACGGGCACCCTGGCCGAGGTCACCATGTACGGCGGCGACCGCGAAGCCACGGAAGTCGAGATCCTCGGCGACCCGGTCGGCCGCCCGCTTGGTACGCGTGAAGATCATGGTCAGCCCGCGCCCCTCCGCCTGGAGGATGCGCGCCACCACCTCGACCTTGTTCATCGAGTGGGTGCGGTAGACCAACTGCTGGGTCTGCGGCGACGGGCCGGTCTCGGCGGTGTGCCCGGCGTGGATCGTCATCGGCTGGCGCAGGAAGCGCCGCGACAGGGTGACGATCGGGTCCGGCATGGTGGCCGAGAAGAGCATCGTCTGCCGGTCTTCCGGAAGCATCGCCAGGATCTTCTCGACGTCGTCGAGGAAGCCCAGGTCGAGCATCCGGTCGGCCTCGTCGAGGACGAGCGCGTGCACCCGGTCGAGTCGGAGGTGCTTCTGCTTCTGCAGGTCCATCAGTCGGCCGGGCGTGCCGACCAGGATCTCGACGCCCTTGCGCAGCGCGTCGATCTGCGGCTCGTACGCCACGCCGCCGTAGATCGGCAGCACCCGGACGCCACGCGTCCGGCCGGCGGCGGCCAGGTCCTTGGCGACCTGGATGCCCAGCTCACGGGTGGGGACGACGACCAGCGCCTGGGGGACGCCGTCGCTGCCCTCGCCCGGGGCGAAGACCCGGTCGAGCAGCGGTACGCCGAAGCCGAGGGTCTTGCCGGTGCCGGTGGGCGCCTGGCCGATCAGGTCGACGCCGCGCAGCGCGATCGGGATCGCGTACTCCTGGATGGCGAAGGCGCGGGTGATGCCGGCCGAGGCCAGGGCCTCGACGGTCTCGGCGCGGGCGCCGAGTGCGGCGAACGTGGGGGCCTCCGGTCGAACCGGGGCGGTGGGGGCCAGTTCCTGGCCGTCCAGCAAATCTTGAGTCAGGTCGCTCATGTGGATGTAGGGGTGCCCTCTCGTGGGTGCGCCCGTCATGTCCTCAGGGCGCGTTCGGTATGACGCGGGCCACACGGT
>NZ_JBEYSL010000545.1:0-4269 GCF_040642735.1 Micromonospora sp. NPDC047753
TGGGAGCGTTTCGTGGCCGCCGTGGCCGGGCTCGCCGCCCGGCTGGACGTCCGGCTCACAGTGGGGCTCAACTCGATCCCGATGGCGGTCCCGCACACCCGGCCGACCGGGGTGACAGCGCACGCCACCCGCCCCGAGCTGATCGCCGGCTACGAGCCGTGGTTGCAACGCGTCCAGGTGCCCGGCAGCGTCGGTCACCTGCTGGAGTTCCGCCTCGGCGAACAGGGCCGCGACGCGCTGGGCTTCGCCGCCCACGTGCCGCACTACGTGGCGCAGACCGAATACCCGGCAGCCGCCGAGGTGCTGCTCACCTCCGTGTCGCGCAGCACCGGGCTGCTGCTGCCCGGCGACGGGCTGCGCTCGGCCGCCGAGGTGGTCCGGGTGGAGATCGACAGGCAGGTGGCGCAGACCGAGGACGCCGCGGCCCTGGTCCAGGCCCTGGAGGAGCAGTACGACGCGTTCGCCCGAGGTCGGGGCGAGAAGAGCCTGCTCGCCCCTGATGCTGGCCCACTGCCCACCGCTGACGAACTCGGCGCCGAACTGGAGCGGTTCCTGGCCGAACAGACCCGTCCCGGCGACACCCCGGCCGGCTGACCCGGCGTCGCGGCGGCGAATGCGGCAGGCTGGGGGCATGCGCCTGGCGACCTGGAACGTCAACTCGGTGAAGGCCCGCCTACCCCGGCTGCTGGAGTGGCTGGCCGACAGCGGGCCGGACGTCGTCTGCCTTCAGGAGACGAAATGCCCCGACGGCGCCTTCCCGGTCGCCGAGGTCGGCGCGCTGGGCTACACCGTGGCCAGCCACAGCGACGGCCGGTGGAACGGGGTGGCCATCCTGTCCCGGGTCGGGCTGGACGACGTCCGGGTCGGGTTCGCCGACGAGCCCGGCTTCCCCGAGCCCGAGGCCCGGGCCATCTCGGCCACCTGCGACGGGGTGCGGGTCTGGTCGGTGTACGTGCCCAACGGCCGGACGCCGGAAGACCCGCACTACGCGTACAAGTTGGCCTGGTTCGCGGCGCTACGCGACGCGCTGGACGCGGAGCTGGCCGGCGGCCTGCCGCTGGCGGTCTGCGGCGACTTCAACGTCGCCCCGACCGACGCCGACGTCTGGGACCCGGCGGTCTTCACCCACTCCACGCACGTCACCCCGGCCGAGCGGGCAGCCCTCGCGGCGCTGCGCGACCTGGGCCTCAGCGACGTCGTGCCCACCCCGATGAAGGGCCCGCACCCCTACACCTACTGGGACTACCGGGCCGGCATGTTCCACCAGAACAAGGGCATGAGAATCGACCTGGTGTACGCGTCCGCGCCGTTCGCCCGAGCGGTCCGCTCCGCGTACGTGGACCGGGAGGCCCGCAAGGGCAAGGGCCCCTCCGACCACGCCCCGATCGTGGTCGACGCTGATCTGGTGCCCGCGGTCGAGACGTTCTGAGCTTGGCTAGGGTGGGCAGATGGCAGTCGTGAAGATCAACGCAATCGACGTCCCGCCCGGTGGCGGCGCGGAGTTGGAGAAGCGGTTCGCCGCCCGGGCCGGCACTGTGGAGAACTCCCCCGGTTTCCTCGGCTTCGAACTCCTCCGCCCGGTGGCCGGCGAGACCCGCTACTTCGTCTACACGAAGTGGGAGAGCGAAGAAGCGTTCCAGGCGTGGGCCGCCGGCCCGTCGCGCGCCGCCCACGCCGCCGCCCCCGGCGACAAGCCCCGTCCCCCGGTCTCCACCGGTGCCAGCCTGCTGGAGTTCGAGGTGGCGCTGCACGTCCCCCAGCCCTGAGCGACGGCCACGTCTCACGGAATGAGGAGGGCCTTGCCCGGGATCGAGCGCGCCTCCATCGCGCGGTGAGCCTCAGCCGCGGCAGACAGTGGGTACTCGCGTGCGATCACCGGGCGTATCCGCCCCTCCACCGCCTCGGTCAGGGCCCTGCCCGCGAGCCGCACCATCTCCGGCGCCTTGAACTGAACGTCAGCAATGCCGTACAGATCGATGCCGCGCGCCTGCGAACTCGACAGATCCATCGTGGCGAACTCGCCACTCGCCGCCCCATGGGCCGAGACCCGCCCGCCGTCGGCCACCAGATGAAAGGCGTCGCTGCCGAGTTTTCCCCCGACACCGTCCAGCAGCACATCGACAGACAGACCGCCAAGGGCTTCGCGTACCGCGTCGGTCCATCCGTCACCCGCGTAGTCGACGACAGCGTCGGCGCCGAGCAGTCGTACCAGTGTGAGCTTGTCAGCGCCACGGGCCGCTCCCACGACCTGCGCACCGAGACGGTGGGCGAGCTGAACGAGCAGCGTTCCCATGCCGCCCGCGGCCCCCAGGATCAGAACCCGGTCGCCCGGCTTGACGCCGACACCGTCGATGATGCCCATGGCGGTCACTCCGTCGTGTGCGAGAGCAGCCGCTTCCCGCAGGCTCAGTCCGTCGGGGACCGGCACCAGCCGGTCGACGCTCGCCCGAACCAGTTCAGCGTATGAACCCCGCGTCCCGGCACCCGCAACGACCTGGCGGCCAAGCCAGGACGCAGAGACGCCTGGACCGGTGGAGACCACCGTTCCCGCCGCTGCGCCGCCCGGCACGTATGGCGGGGTGACACCGAACATCTCACCCCAGCCACCGCGGATCTGAGTCTCAAGGTAGATCGTGTCCACGGCCGCGGCCCGAACGATGACCTCCCCCTCCTCGGCCTGCGGATCGGGCAGGTCCACCAGGTTCAGGACCTCTGGACCCCCGCACTCAGAAACCTGGATCGCCCGCACGCTTGTCTCCGATCAGCCGCGGTCCCGTGCTTCGGATCCGCTTCCATACCTCGTGTCAGCGACGCTAGGACCTGAATGCTGGTTGAAGTCAAGTCGCGCCGGACCGGCTGTCACCGTTGATAGCGTCGAGGCAGACCGAGCGGTAGTCGACCACCAGTCGCCCTGCCAGCCATTCCACGCCGTTCGTTCAGGGCGCATCCCAAGTAGCGGGGGGCCCTGGTCATGTTCGACGGTTTCGAAGAGTTCGACATCGACACACCCGGCGCGAGGATCCACGGGCGCCGAGGCGGAAGCGGGCCGCCCGTTCTGCTGCTGCACGGCATTCCCGAGACGCACCTCATGTGGCACCAGGTCGCGCCACGGCTCGCCGAGAAGTACACAGTCGTCGTCACCGACCTGCGGGGCTGGGGCGACAGTGGCAAACCGCCGAGCACAGCGGATCACGAGCCGTACAGCATGCGCTCGATTGCCCGCGACCAGGTCGAGGTGATGCGGAGCCTGGGTCACGAGCGGTTCCGGCTCGTCGGTCACGATCGGGGGGCCCGCTGCGCGTACCGGCTCGCGCTTGACGAACCGGACGTCGTCACCCGACTGGCCGTCATGGACGTGGTGCCCATCGGGGACGTCTACGACCGCGCCGACCGGACGTTCAGCCTCTCCTACTGGGTCTGGTCCTTCCTGGCCGCACCGGCGCCGGTGCCCGAGCGGTTCATCGACGCGGCGCCCACGGTGCTCGTCGACTTCATGCTCGACACCTGGCCCGACGTGAAGGACGCCTTCCCGCCCGAGGTGCGGGCGGCGTACGTCAAGCAGTTCAGCGACTCCGCGACGGTGCACGCGATCTGCGAGGAGTTCCGCGCCGCCGCGACGCTCGACTACCAGCACGACGAGGCGGACCGGGGAAACCGGAAGATCACCTGCCCGGTGCTGTTCCTCTGGAGCCGACAGGGCCAGGTCGCGAAGCTCTACGACGACCCGCTCGCGATCTGGCGGGAGTGGGCCGACGACGTACGCGGCGAGCCGGTCGGAGTCGGGCACTTCATCCCGGAGGAAGCCCCCGACGAGACCACCCGCCAGCTGCTGGCCTTCCTGAACTGACGCCAGCCTGATCTGTGGGCGCCGCTGCCGCTTGATCCACCAGCGGGGCCCACGGGCGTGCGGCCCTGGCCGGCCTGGCCGGGGCGTCTCAGGGCTTGCGGGAGGACTGGAGGGTGGCAAAGGCGATCACGTTGTCGGCGTAGCCGGTGCGTCCACCGATGAACTGGCCGCCGCAGGTGATCAACCGCAGCCCGGCGGGGCCGTCGTGGCCGTAGATGCGCTCGGCGGGCAACTGGTCCTTCGGGAAGTGCTCCACGGTGTCGACCTTGAAGATCACCGTCGACCGGTCCGCGCGGGCGACCTCGACCAGGTCGCCTGGCTTGAGCTTGCCCAGGTCGTAGAAGACCGACGGGCCGCTCTTCGTGTCCACGTGCCCGACGATCACCGCAGGGCCCGGCTCACCGGGCGTGGGCCCCCGGTCG
>NZ_JBEYSL010000546.1:0-4266 GCF_040642735.1 Micromonospora sp. NPDC047753
CAACATGAGGTTGGTCACCTTCATCGACTCGGTCGGTGCTCTCCTCACGCTCCCTCGGAGAATTGCAGGGAAGCCAACGCTTCGTACGACTCGCCATCGGGATGGCGGTGCTCGCCGCCGGCCGCTACGGCGGCGTGATCGCCGGGTTGCTGCTCGGCACGGGGCCGACCGGCGCGCTGGCGGTCGGCGCGTTGACCGCGGCCCTCACCCCTGCGGTGCTGGCCCGACTCGCCCGCGAGCCGCAACGGTCGTCCACCGCCCCACGGCTGACCGTCGCTCAGGTCGTTGCCGGCTGCGGTGCGACAGTGGCGATGCTCGTCGTCTCCTACGCCGACCTGCTGCTGTCCCGGCAACTGCTGTCCCCGTCGGATTCCGGGGCGTACTCGGTCGGCACCGTCCTGAGCAAGGGGGCGCTCTGGGCACCGCAGGTAGCCGCCGTCCTCGCCCTACCGAGGCTGGCCCGCGGTGACCGGCGCAGCCGAACGGTCGCGCTCGCGGTGACAGGCGGGTGTGGCGTGGTGCTCGTTCTCGCCTCGACGCTCGCCGGGGGGCTCGCCTTCCGTCTCGCCGGTGGGCCCGACTACGACCACCTGGGCCGGTACGCGCCCCTCTTCGCGGCGGTCGGTGCGCTCTACGCGGTGGCGTTCGTGCTGCTCAACGACCGCCTCGCGGCCGGCGCGCGCTGGGCGGCGGCACCGCTGTGGCTGGGCGTGGCCGGCCTGGTGGCCGTCACCGCGACCCTCCGGCCCCACACCGTCCCCGGTCTCCTCCTGGCGGCCCTGGGCACGGCCGTCGTCACCACCGCGCTGATGGCGGTGACGGCCCGTCGACCCGCCCCGGTGCCGGCGGCCGACCCGACTAGCCCTCCGCCAGCCAGTCCGTCAGCAGTCGGTGGTCGATCGAGTCCACCCGACCGAGCGGGCGACCCGAGGCCGTCCGGTCCCGCAGCTCCGCCCGGGTGAACCAGCGCGCCTCCAGCAACTCCTCGCCGTCCACACGTACCTCGTCGGAGGTGGCGGTGGCCCGGAAGCCAACCATCAGACCGGCGGGGAACGGCCACGCCTGTGACCCCTGGTAGGTCACGTCGGTGACGGTCACGCCCGCCTCCTCGCCCATCTCCCGACGGACCGCGTCCTCCAGGCTCTCGCCGATCTCGACGAAGCCGGCCAGCGTCGAGTACGCGTCCTCGGCCGCACCCGCGTGCCGGGCCAGCAGACAGCGCCCGGACCGACCGGGTGCCTCGACCAACACGATGATGGCGGGCTCGATCCGGGGGAACAGCAGACGTCCGCACTCCGTGCCGGTGCAGGTCCGCAGGTGCCCACCACCGCCGGCGACAGCCGGCGCGCCGCACGTCCCGCAGAATCGCTGCTGCCGGTGCCAGTGCAACAAACCCCTGGCGTACGCCAGGACGGCCGCGTCGCCGGGTTCGAGTCGCCCGACCAGTGCCCGCACGTCGACGGACCGCACCGCACCGGCCATCTCGACGGCGGACTGCTCGGGTAGCGCCGAGAGGTCCGCGGCGAACACGGCGGCCTCCCCGTCGAGCCCCAGGAAAACGGTCTCGCCGGCGGCGGACCGGACCAGTGCCGCGCGTTCCGCGCTGAGCCGGACCGGCCCGTGCCCGTCGACGAGACAACGGTCCCGCCACATCGGCAACAACACGGCGGTCGAGCCGGTGAGCAGCGCGCCCAACCGCGTCGGATCGGTGCGCAACGGTCCCGCCCGGTCCAGCGATCCGCCCCCGTACGCCAACACCCGCTCCGCAGTGCCCACCCGGTCACCGTGCCACGTCGATGATCGGCCGTCGGCACCGCCCCCGGGCCGATGCGACACGCCCAACGACACGCGGTAGCAGCGCCTGCTGGGCGCAGCCGACGAGGACGGCCGAGCATTCGTTACCGTAGGTGCCTCCGGGAGGGAGGACCTCCCGCGGCACCCTGGCGATCGAGGTTGCAGTGACGCTGTACGGCGAAAACAGTCCACCCGCCGACGACCGGCCCACCGTGCAGGTCACCGCGGTCACCTGGCCGGACGGACCTGAGCCGGTCACCACAGCCGCCCCCGGCGAGCCGGACGGCGGCCCGCGCCGGCCGCGTCGGGTGCGCATGCTGCTCGCCGCGGGCATCACCGGTGGCGTCCTCGCCGCCGTGGCGGGTGCCGGCGCCTGGGCGTACGCCGGTGACGTTCCCCGTGGCACCAGCGTGCTCGGCACCGAACTGGGCGGCCGGAGCCGCGCGGACGCCGACCGGGAGTTGCGGGCGGAGCTGGACCGGCGGGCGGCAACGCTGGCCACACCACTGAAGGTCACCGTCGACGGGCGCACCGCCGAGATCAACCCCGCCGACGTTGGGCTGACCGTCGACGTGCCGGCGACCGTCGCGGCAGCCGCCGAGGCCGACGCGCACCCGGTCAGCCGGTTGGTCGGCTCCCGCACCGTCGAGCCCGTGGTGACCGTCGACGCGGACCGGTTGGACGACGCCCTCCGTAAGGTGCTCGGGGACCAGGCCCAGGGCATGACGATGCCGGCGATCACCTATCAGGGCACCACGCCGAAGGTCGTACAGCCCAAGCCCGGGCTGGCTCTGAACCCGGAGCGTTCCGCCGAGGTGGTCCGCACCGGCTGGATGGCCGGCGCCCCGGTCACCGTTCCCCTTGTGGAAACCCACCCGGCGACCACCGCCGAGGAGTTGGACCGGATGGTCAGCGAGCTGGCGAAGCCGGCGGTCGCCGCACCGGTCACCCTGCGGACGAACAAGGGCCAGGTGACGATCCCGCCCGCCGCCATCGCGAAGAGCCTCCGGTTCGGCGCCGACAAGACCGGCAAGCTCACCCCCTCGGTGGACGTCAAGCGGCTGCGGGCGGCGCTCGGCGACAAGCTGACCGCCATCGAGGTGCCGCCGAAGGATGCCACGATGACGATCTCCGGTGGCCGGCCGACCGCCAAGGAGGGGAAAGCCGGGCAGCAGCTGGACACGGCAGCCCTCGGTCGAGACCTGCTGGCCGTGCTGCCGAAGGCGGACGGCCGCGAGGTGACCGGCGAGTTGAAGCCGACGCCGCCGCAACTCACCGGGGAGGAGCTCGCCGGGCTGGGCATCAAGGAGCGGGTGTCGACCTTCACCACCCGGTTCACCGGCGGCATGGCCTCGTCGCGCAGCCAGAACATCGCGACCATCGCGAGGAAGGTGGACGGCACTGTCGTACTGCCGGGGAAGACGTTCTCGCTCAACGGGCACACCGGCGAACGCGGCTACGCCCAGGGCTACCGGGACGCACCCGTCATCCTCGACGGCAAGCTGGTGCCGGGCGTCGGCGGCGGCACCTCGCAGTTCACCACCACGCTGTTCAACGCCACCTACTACGCGGGCCTGGAGGACGTCGAGCACAAGCCGCACTCGTACTGGTTCGACAGGTACCCGGCGGTCATCGAGTCGACGATCTTCTGGCCGAATCTGGACTTCAAGTTCCGCAACAACACCGAGTACGGCGTGCTCATCGACACGTCGTACACGTCGAGCACGATCACCGTGTCGATCTGGAGCACGAAGATCTACGACAGCGTGAAGACCGAGTACGGGCCGCGCCGCAACATCACCACGCCGAAGCAGATCCACCTGACTCCCGGCCCCTCGTGCATCGAGACCAACGGCATCAACGGCTTCACCCAGGACGCCTTCCGGGTCATCAAGAAGGGCGGCGCGGTGGTCACCTGGCCGTCGGCGCGATCCTGGCGGCGGTCGGGACGATCAGCCGGTTGCCGAAGCCGGAGCAGTCGAACTACGACGCGTCGATGCCACTGCTCCTGCTGATCGGGTCCGGCACGTTGGCGTTCTTCGCGCTGGTGGCCCTCGGCCCGCTGCTGGTGCGCCCGGTGCTGGCCGTGGTGGGTTGGCCGCTGCGCCAGCTCGGGCCGATCGGGCGGATGTCGGTCGGCGGGATCGGCGGTGCCCCACGCCGCGCCGCTGCGGTCTCCGTCGTGGTCGCCCTCGGCGTGACCCTGATCTCCGGGGTGGTCATCGGCGGCGCGTCGTTGCAGATCCTCGCCGACCGCGAGATGGCGCTGTCGGCTCCGACCGACTTCGAGGTCACGACCAACGGTGGGACCCTGCCGCCGGCCGTGGTGACCCGGGCCGAGGCGGCGCGCGGTGCGCTGGCCCGGGTGGTGCCGTACCGGAGAGTCGACGACGCCCGGCTACCCGCTGCTCGTTCCGTTCCCCGGCTGGGAGGTCGACGCCCGGTTCCTGCCGGTCGAGGCACTCAGCTCCG
>NZ_JBEYSL010000547.1:0-4257 GCF_040642735.1 Micromonospora sp. NPDC047753
GCGGTACCGGCGCCAGGTCAGGGCGCGGACCAGGGAGACGGGGGCACGGCATGGCGAAGGCGCTGCGGGTTGGTCTGCTGGGGTACGGGCTGGCGGGCCGGGTGTTCCACGCGCCGCTGATCGCCGCGACCCCCGGGCTGCGGCTCGACGCCATCGTGACCCGTGATCCGCAGCGACGCGAGCAGGCGCGGCAGCACTTCCCGGACGCCCGCCTGGTCGACGACGCCGACGAGTTGTGGCGTACCCCGGACGCACTGGACCTGGTCGTGGTGGCGACGCCGAACCGGCAGCACGTGCCGATGGCGCGCGCGGCGCTCGCCGCCGGCCTGCCGGTCGTCGTCGACAAGCCCCTCTCCCCGACCGCCGCTGAGGGCCGCGTGCTGATCGACGAGGCGTCCGAGCGTGGGGTGCCGCTGACGGTCTTCCAGAACCGGCGCTGGGACGGCGACTTCCTGACCGTCCGCCGCCTGGTCGAGCAGGGCGAGTTGGGGCAGGTGCTGCGCTTCGAGTCCCGGTTCGAGCGGTTCCGTCCGACGATCAAGCCGGGCTGGCGGGAGCTTGCCGGTCCGGAGGAGGCCGGCGGCGCCCTCTTCGACCTCGGCGCCCACCTCGTCGACCAGGCGGTGCAGCTGTTCGGCCAGGTCGAGAGGGTGTACGCGGAGGTGGACCGTCGCCGCGCGGGCGCGGCCGTCGACGACGACGCCTTCGTGGCGTTGACCCACGCCAGCGGGGTCCACTCGCACCTGTGGATGGGTGCGGTGACCGCTCAGCTCGGGCCGCGCCTGCGGGTGCTGGGCGACCGGGCCGGCTACACCAGCTACGGGCTGGACGTGCAGGAGGCGGCGCTGCACAAGGGTGGCCGCCCGGACCAGCCGGGCTGGGGTGAGGTTCCGCCGGACCGCTACGGCCTGCTCGGCGTCGACGGTGACCTGCGGCCGGTGCCGACCGAACCCGGCGCGTACCAGAGCTTCTACGCCCAGGTGGCGGCTGCGCTGCGCGACGGCACGCCGATGCCGGTGGACCCACGGGACTCTGTCCACACTGTCGAGTTGATCGAGCTGGCCCACCGGTCGGCGGCCGAGGGCGTGGTCCTGCCGGTCCCGAAGGCCTGACCGGTCCGCTCGTCCCGCCACCCGGGCTCCTGACGCGTAAAACCAGTGGAGCGGCGCCGCCGTGCGCCGTTACCCTGCTGCGCAACCAGGTCGTCTAGGCAAGGACGTGCCGTTGTACACCCTGTGAGACCTCCCGAGAGCTGATCTGTCGCGCGTCGCGCCTGTGCGCCGCGCTCCTTTTTGCTGCGGACTTCTCACTGAAACCGGTGTACCTCTGTGCTCATTCACTGGGCCGTCGTGCCCACCTGCCTGCCGATCGTCAACCGCCGTTGCCACGCGTGCCCGTCCCAACGCTTTCGGGCGAGCGGCAAGTTCCGTGTCAACGCCAACCACAAGCTCCTCGACGTCTGGCTTCTCGTGCTCTGCACCGAGTGCGGGGAGACGGCGAAACTCACCGTCCTGGAACGGATGACCGTCCGCACCATCCCACCCGAACTGCTGGACCGGCTCCATGCGAACGATGGCGGCCTGGTCGCCGAACTGCTCCAGGATCCGGCCGTCCAGCACCGGAACCGATTCGCCCTGGACTGGACCAACGCCTGGCGTCTAGACACCGGCGGATCGGAGCACCTGGACCTCGACGTGATCGACGTCGCGGTCCGCAACGCGGCACGGGTCCCGGTCCGGCCGACCCGACTGATCGCTGAGGGTTGCCGTCTGTCGCGCGGCGAGATCGACCGACTGATCATGGAGGGCAAGGTCGTTTCGGCGTTCCGGTTGAGCGGCAAGCTCTCCGGCGACTTCACCTTCACGCTGAAGCGCTGAGCCGATCGTGGGGGCCTGTCCGGCAGGACGCCGGGCAGGCCCTACTCGGCGTTCTCCTCGGTGGGAGCACCGTCCGGCGCGCGGGCGTCGTCGTCGGTCAGCGCGTCGTCCGACGAGGCGCCGAGGTTGGCGAGCCGACGCTCGGCCTCTCGGACCTCCTCGTCGAGCCTGAAGTTCTCCTCGTCGGGACCCTGCGACATGGGCGACCTCCATCGGGCGCGACCGGCAGCCCTCCGGATACCCGACCTGAGGGCGGGGACACGGAGATCCGCCGCCATCCCTTGATCAGGTGATGAAAAGTAGCTCAATCCGCTCGCCGGGACCTACTTTTCATCACTTGATCACTTGATGACGAGTAGTCGAGCCGGCCAGCCGAGTTGTGGAGTGGTAACCGAGCGCCGGGCCGGTCGGCGGGCGCGCCGGGCTGCAGCCCGGGAGCGTTGCCGACCCGGCCCGGTGCCGGATCAGCGCTGCTTTAGCTCGCGCCAGGATGGGTGGGTGCCGCGCCAGGCGTCGGCGAGGATGGCCGCCGAGGCCCGGCTTGGGCACTGCTGCACCCGCTCACGACCCGACGCCCCACCGATCTGGGCGCGGACCTCCCAACCCTGCCCGTCAGTACGGATGTACACGTCCCGGCGCCCGCGCGGGGTCGTGTCTCCGTTCCACCAGTGCTCCTCCACCTTCATTCGCCGACCGTATAGCAATTCCCGCGCGGAGGGTACGGCGCAGGTATGCCCGGACCGGGGCAAGGGCGACAATCCAGGCGCATTTCGGGCCAACCGTTGGCGGTTCGAAACCATAACGGGCGGTTCTCCCGCTCCTGAGTTGCGAATCAGGAAGCCCTGCCGTGCAGCCCGCCCGCAATCCCCAACCTTGTTGATCAAGAAGTTCGCGTCAGGGATCGCGTTCCCACTGACGGAAACCTCTTGATCAGCTCGGGAGGGCGGGGGGCGGGGAGGGGGCGGGGTGTGGGTCGGCGGGGCGGTCAGGTTTGGGTTGTCAGGAGGTAGTCGTCGGCCTCGGGGCTCCAGCGCAGGTCCAGTACGCCGGCGGTGGCGGCGGCCTTGCAGAACTGCAGGAAGCTGCGGTAGCCGAGCTTCTTCTCGCTGAAGTCGGGGCGGGCCCGGCGCACCTGGTTCTTCAACCCGGACAACGCCACCGGGTTGCCGCCGCTACCGAGGTCCGCCACGACGCCCCGGAGCAGACCGAACGCCACCTCCCGGTCGCCGTGCTCGGGCAGTGAGACCTCGGGGTCACCCTTCGCCGGCCCCTCGGCCAGCTCGATCACGTTGCGCTCGGCGAGGTGGCGCAGCAGTTCGCCGAAGGTGCGGAAGCCGTAGTCGGACTCGCTGAAGGTGGGGTCCTTGCGCAACAGGGTCCGCTTGAGCCGGGAGGCGGTGACCTCACCGTTGGCGCTGCCCTGCAACCCGGCGACCGACTGGGCGACGAGCACCGCGAGGGCGTCGACATCCCGATCGGGCTCCGCGTCCTGCGTACGACGCTCCTGCTCCTGCTCCGGCTCGGGTGGGCGCTGTTCCGCGCCGGCCTGCCGGGTGGCGGGACGAGCGCGCCGACCACGGGCCGGCGGGATGTCCACGCCCTCCAAGCGGTCGTAGTACAGGAACTCGTCGCACGCCGGGGGAAGCAGCCCCGAGGTGGACCCCTCGACCCCGACGCCGATGACCCGCTTGTTCAGCTCGCGCAGCTTGTGCACCAGCGGGGTGAAATCGCTGTCACCACTGCAGATCACGAAGGTGGAGATGTAGTCGCGTTCGAACGCCAACTCGATCGCGTCGACAGCCATCTTGATGTCCGCGGCGTTCTTACGGGACGCGCCCATCCGCTGCGGGATCTCGATCAGCTCGACATGGGACCGGGTGAGCATCCGGCGGTCCTCGTCGAAGTAGGACCAGTCGGCGTACGCCCGCCGGACGACCACCCGACCTCGTTCGGCCAGCGCGTCGGCGATGGGCCGGAAGTCGAAGGCCGCGCCGCCACGATGGTCGCGCGCGCCCAACGCGAGGTTCTCGTAGTCGAGGAAGAGGGCAATCCGGTCTTCTTGATCCACGCGGATCAGCCTACGCCGGGCGTGAGCTGGTGGGGGCAGGCGACGCGCGGCACCTCAACTCGTCGACCGTCCATTTCTTGCGGCCTGATAGTCGTTTATTTTCGTTGTTCGATAGTTGTCTTGCAGCGCCCTGTCTGGTGCTGCATCATGACGATCAATGTCGGGCGTCGGGGGGACGCCGGGCGGACCTCCACCACCACCCACCCAGGAGGGTCACCGATGTTTCGCAGCCTCACGCCGGCGCGGGGACGCCCCGGCCGGCCCAGCGGCACCGCCGTCGCGCTCGCGGCCGGTCTCGCCGTGCTGGTCGCC
>NZ_JBEYSL010000548.1:0-4252 GCF_040642735.1 Micromonospora sp. NPDC047753
CCCGGCTACACCATGATCAATCCGGTGATCGCGTCCACCCGCTCGGGCGGCCCGATCGCCGCCGCGTACGCCACGTTGCGGCACCTGGGCGACGTTGCAGCTCTTCCCGGTCCGGTTGCTTGCCGTCGCGGCGAAGCCTGGCGACCACCTCCGCGAGGACGTCGGTCAGCACGTTCGCCCCGACCGAACCCAGCACGCCGGCGCCCGCCATGAGCACCGGGCCGGTCGGCGTCCCAACGGCCACGACCGGCGCGATCGCCGCAGTGGCCAGCAACGCGACAAGCGCGGGGGCCGAGGCCCGCCGGAGGCCGGCGCCGCCACGTCGTACGGCGTCTGCCACCGCAGAACGCCTGGACGAACCCAGGTCCTCCGGTGGACCAACCCCATGAGGAACCATCGATGAGACGGTACCGGAGACGGCCGGTCCGGTGCGGCCCCGAACCGACGTTGCCGGCGCGATACGGTTCCTGCCGGGGTCCCGGACGGCACCGGTGTCGACGCGGCGTCCCGTGCGTGGCCGTACCGCCAACTCGGGCTCCGGTCGTTCGCGGCAGGATTCGCGACCCCGCGCACTGGGCAAACAGGTCCGTACGCCGGGCGGGCTCGCCGACCGGCGGGTGCCGCGCGTAGCGGCCGGTGCCACCACCACGAGGGAGCGAACCGGGCGTGCAGAGCTACGGGAGCCAACTGGCCCTGGTCGGAGTCCTGGTCGTGATCAACGCGCTCTTCGCGGGCAGCGAGATGGCGTTGGTGTCGCTGCGAGACAGCCAGATCCAGCGGCTGGAGCGCACCAGCCGGGCCGGACGGGTGCTGGCCCGGCTCGCCAAGGACCCGAACCGCTTCCTGGCCACCATCCAGATCGGCATCACCCTCGCCGGCTTCCTGGCCTCCGCCGCCGCGGCGGTCTCCCTGGCGAAACCCCTGGTGCCGCTGCTCGGGGTCTTCGGCAGCGCCGCCGAGACGGTGTCGATCGTGGCGGTCACCCTCGCGCTGACCTTCGTCACCCTCGTCTTCGGCGAGCTGGCGCCCAAGCGGATCGCCATGCAGTCCGCCGAGCGCTGGGCGCTGCTGGTGGCCCGCCCACTCGACCTTCTCGCCAGCCTCACCCGGCCGGCCGTCTGGGCCCTCGGCGCCACCAGCGACGTGGTGGTCCGCCTGGTCGGGCTCAACCCCAAACACGAGCCGGAGGAGATCGGCCCGGACGAGCTGCGCGACATCGTCGCCGGCAACCACGGCTTCACCAAGGAGCAGCGCACCATCATCGCGGGTGCCGTGGAGATCGCCGACCGGCGGTTGCGGGCTGTCCTCGTACCCCGGTTGCAGGTCTTCACGCTCGACAGCGGGACCACGGCGGAGGCCGCGCGGCTCGTGCTGGCCGCCACCGGGCACTCCCGGGCTCCGGTCGTGCGCCACGGCGGCCTGGACGACACGGCCGGGGTGATCCACCTGCGTGACCTGGTGGGTGTGCCCGACGACCGCCCGGTCGACGAGATCGCCCGACCGCCGATGCTGCTGCCCGACTCGCTGCCGGTGGTGGAGGCGCTGCGCCAGTTCAAGGCCGAGCGTCAGCACATCGCGCTCGTCGTGGACGAGCGCGGCGCCGTCGACGGCATCGTGACGCTGGAGGACATCCTGGAGGAGATCGTCGGTGAGATCTACGACGAGACCGACCGGGACGTGCGCTCGGTGCGGCGTGAACCCGACGGTGCGCTGGTGCTGCCCGGCACCTTCCCGGTGCACGACCTGCCGGACATCGGCGTGGAGCTGCCGTCGCGCCCGGCCGGTGACTACACGACAGTCGCCGGGCTGGTGCTGGCCCGGCTCGGGCACATCCCCACCGTCGCCGGGGAGGACGTCACGCTCGACGGTTGGGTGCTGATGGTGGCTGGCATCGACCACCGGGCGATCACCGAGGTACGGCTCAGCCGCGTACCCGATGAAGCCGACGGCGACGCCGACGCCGACCAGCCCACGGAGCCGGTGCTGGACGAGGCCCGCAGTTGACCGGTGCGGCGAACGCCGTCGCTCAGGCGGGCGAGAGGTTCTGCAGCCGGACCTGACCACGGGCGACCAGCTGCTCGTCGGCGTCGGTGATCTCCACCTGCCAGAGCTGCTGGCTGCGGCCCCGGTGCACCGGGGTGCCGATCGCCCTCAGCTCGCCTTCCCGGACGGCCCGCAGGAAGTCGGTCTGGTTCGACACCCCGACGACAGTGCCCCGGTCGGCCAGCCAGAGGGCGCCGCCCACGCTGGCCGCGGTCTCCACGACCGAGCAGTACACCCCGCCGTGCTGGATGCCGAACGGCTGGTGCAGCTGCGGGCCGACCTGCCAGCTGATGACCACCCGGTCGGCGCTGGCCTCCTCGAACTTGAGGCCGAGCAGAGCGACGAAGCCACCCGTCAGGTCCGGAATCTCCATGGCAAGGCCCTCCTCGATCAACGGGCGCAAGCCTAGCCGGGGCGGGTTGCGCCAAACCCGGTACGGGTTGGTGCCGGCGATGGGGGAGAATCGGTGACCGTGACCGACAGCAGCCCTCCGCCGCCCGGGCGGGACTCCCTGACCGATGACCTGCTCTGGCGTGGCCTGATACAGGACTCGACCGGCCTCGACGAACTGCGCGAGCTGCTCGACGGTGGGAGTGCCGCCACGTACTACGTGGGCTTCGACCCCACCGCGCCGAGCCTGCACGTCGGCAACCTCATGCAGGTCCTCATGGCCCGCCGGCTGCAGCTCGCCGGCCATCGGCCGTTGCTGCTGGTCGGCGGCGCTACCGGGCAGATCGGTGACCCGAAGGAGAGCGCCGAGCGGGCGCTCAACCCGACCGAGGTGATCGCCGGCTGGGTCGAGCGGATCCGCGACCAGCTCGCGCCCTTCGTGTCGTACTCCGGCGAGAACGCGGCGCAGTTGGTCAACAACCTGGACTGGACCGGCGAGATGTCGATCGTCGAGTTCCTCCGCGACGTGGGCAAACACTTCCCGGTGAACAAGATGCTCGCGCGGGAGGTGGTGCGGGCCCGGCTGGAGACCGGCATCAGCTACACCGAGTTCAGCTACCAACTGCTCCAGGCCAACGACTTCTTCGAGCTGCACCGCCGGCACGGCTGTCAGCTCCAGTTCGGTGGCTCCGACCAGTGGGGCAACATCACCGCCGGCGTCGACTACGTACGCCGACGCGGCGCGGGGCCGGTGCAGGCCTTCACCACGCCGCTCGTCACCAAGTCCGACGGTACGAAGTTCGGTAAGAGCGAGGGCGGTGCTGTCTGGCTCGACCCGACGATGACCAGCCCATACTCCTTCTACCAGTTCTGGCTCAACGTCGAGGACCAGGAGGTTGACCGCTACCTGCGGTACTTCAGCTTCCGCACCCGCGACGAGCTGGAAGAGCTGGCGAAGGCGACAGCCGAACGGCCGGCCGCCCGGCTGGCGCAGCGGGCGCTCGCCGAGGAGCTGACCACACTGGTGCACGGTGCCGACGAGACCCGACAGGCGATCGCCGCCAGTCAGGCGCTCTTCGGCCGCGGTTCGTTGGACGAGTTGTCGCCGGAGACCCTGCGCGCGGCCCTGGCCGAGGCGGGCCTCGTACGTCTCACCGGCGAATTGCCGGATGTGGCGGGTCTACTGCGGGACTCCGGTCTGGTGAGTGGCCTCAAGGAGGCTCGGCGGGTGATCGCCGAAGGCGGCGCCTACGTCAACAACAACCGGGTGACCGCTGTGGACGCGGGGGTGTCGCCGGCCGACCTGCTGCATGGGCGATACCTGGTGCTGCGCCGGGGGAAGCGTTCGTTCGCTGGCGTTGAGCTGGGTGAATAGCTACCTGTCGACGATGTGACGGGGGACGCGTCCGGCGGATTTGACGATCATCCCGCCGGACGCGTAACTTTCTCTCTGCCAGCGCGGAACGGACGAAACAGGCGAAAGCCTGAAGCGGCCGGAGCGCAGGCCGACGGCCTGGGGGTCGGGTGGGCACGCCCACCGGAGTCCCAACCGGGAGGTGCCGCCAGAAACGCCGCGAGGCGGATTTGGCGCTGCGAAACCGACCGGGTATGGTTACGAACCGGCAGGGCACCGGGCGGGTCGCGGGAAATCGCGACGGCCGGCCTGCCGAATCCATGACAAGAACGGCGCAAGCCGGTCGCGACATGGTGCCCGCGTTATCGGATTGAAGCATGACGAACCGCGAAATATCGGTTTGACAGGGCGGAAACGAGCGGGTAACGTAGTAAAAGTGCCTGGCGCTGAAAGCGCGGGGTGCGG
>NZ_JBEYSL010000549.1:0-4231 GCF_040642735.1 Micromonospora sp. NPDC047753
GGCAGCAAGGTGACCGACCTGGCTGCGGGTGACCTGGTCTACGTCTCCGCCACCACGCGGCCGAAGGGCGGCCTCTACGCCGAGTACGCAACCGGGGCGTGCCGGCGACCAGCGCGCCGACCAGGAACGTCAGCCGCCGGGGCAGCCGGGGCCCGAGCGCGGTGAACACCAGGTTGCCCAGCAGCGCGCCCGCCGAGAACGCCGCCAACACCAGGCCGAGGCCGCTCGGGCCGGGAAGCTCCCGGGCGACCCAGACCGGGATGTAGACGGCCACGCTGGCGTTGGCCACCATGTTCAGCGCCGAGATGACGGCGAGCATGCCGAGCAGCGGCCGGTCCCGGCCCAGGTAACTGAAGCCACCCCGCAGGGCGCGCAGGTAACTTTCCGGCTTGGTGGGTTGCGTCGGGGCGGCCGGCGGGCGGACCAGGACGCCGATGAGCAGCGCGCAGACCCCGAAGCTGGCCGCGTCGATGAGGATCGCCTCGGTCACCCCGAAGACGGCGATCAGCAGGCCGCCCACCGCGGCGCCGAACAGTGTCACCACCCGGCTGAGCCCGTCGTACGCGGAGGTCAGGCGGATCAGCGGCACTCCGGCGGCCTCCGCGACCGGCCGGAACATCACGTGCTTCACCCGGTCCCCGATGCCCCGCAGCGCGCCGGCCACCGCGACGAGCGCCACCAGCGGGACGAAGCCCAACCACGGGGTCAGCGCCACGACGACCATCACCACCGCGCTGCCCGCGTCGCAGAGGATCGAGGTACGGCGCAGGCCGATCCGGTCCGCCCAGGGTGTGCCCAACGCGCTGGACAGCAGGTACGGCAGGGTCTCCGCGAACGCGACCAGACCCATCTTGGTGGGGCTGCCGGTGGTGACCAGCACCAGCCACGGAATGGTCACCACCGAGATGCGGGTGCCCAGGTTGGAGATCAGGTCCGCGCTGACCAGGACGACCAGTTGCCGGCGGGGGGTCACGCCCCGACCGCCGCCGCCCGACGGGCCGCGTACCGCGCGCGCAGCGCCCGCTTGTCCACCTTCATCGACCGGTTCACCGGCAGCCGGTCGAGGACCTCCACAGCGGCCGGCGCCCACATCTCGTTGAGTTCGACGGTCACGAGGTCGATCAGCTCCGCCCCGGTGACCGTCGCGCCCGGCCCGAGCACCACGTACGCGTGCGGCACCTCGCCGACCGTCTCGTCCGGCACGCCGATGACGGCGGCGGCCCGTACCTGGGGGTGCCCGACCAGCACGTCCTCGATGGGACGGCAGAAGATCGCCCAGTTCCGGCGATGCGTGACGATCATGTCGTGTGCCCGGTCGACGAGGTAGAGGTAACCGTCGTCGTCGAGGTGGCCGATGTCGCGGGTCCGCACCCACCCGTCGACGAGCGTCTGCGCGGTCAGCTCCGGCTGACCGTGGTAGCCGGCGAAGCTCAGTCGGGTCCGTACCCACACCTCGCCGTCGCGGCCCGTCGGCAGCACCGCGCCGTCGTCATCGCGGATCTCGACGCGGACGTCGCCGTAGGGCCGCCCGCACGAGCGCAACCGCTCCGGGTGCTCCGGATCGTCGGTCAGCCCGGGCAGCGCGGTGATCACGACCGCCTCGCTGAGGCCGTACACGATGCGCAGCGCCGGGCCGAACCGGGCGATGGCCTGGCGCAGCCGGGCGGGCGCGGCGGGCCCGGCGCCCACGTTGAACATGAACATGGCGGAGAAGTCCGCGCCGACCAGCGCCGGGTGGTCCAGCACCTCGTAGAGCATCGGCGGCGTGACGAAGGTCGAGTTGATCCGCTCCCGTTGCACGGTGTCCACGAAGGCCACCGGGTCCCAGTCGTCGCGCAGGAACAGCACCCCGCCGGTGAACAGGTTGAACAGCGTGGTGATCTGCCCGCTGGCCAGCCACATCGGCGAGTGCGACAGGTGCCGCAACAACGGGAACCCGGCGGCGCGGAAGTCGGCGGCCAGGGCGAGGATCTGGGCGTAGAAGCTCTCCCTATGGTGCACCAGCTTCGGGCTGCCGGTCGTGCCGCTGGTCTGCAGGAACGACTCGGGTGCCGGCACCGACGCCGGCAGGCCGGTCACGTCGGCGTCGGCGTCGGCCGTGAGATCGGGCCCG
The DNA here is from genome assembly GCF_040642735.1 of Micromonospora sp. NPDC047753. Lineage (NCBI taxonomy): Bacteria > Bacillati > Actinomycetota > Actinomycetes > Micromonosporales > Micromonosporaceae > Micromonospora > Micromonospora sp. NPDC047753. The sequence goes on from NZ_JBEYSL010000549.1 coordinate 2,114, forward strand.
GTGCCGCCCGAGCCCAGACAGCACACCGGTGTGCCGGGCAGCGCGGCGGCCAGCTCAGGGCCCAGACTGTCCCGGTCCCGCGCGTCGTAGACCAGGGCGTCCGGGCGGGCCAACCGGATGAACTCGTCGACCTCGCGGCGCGCGGTCACCGGGGCGACCCACATCGTCCGGCAGCCGAGCAGATGCAGGGCGAGCTGTAGCAGCGGACCCTCCACCGCGTTCGCGACTGTCACCAGCACCGCCGACCCGGGCCGTACGCCGTGCCGGGTCACCGTCGCGGCCATCGCCCGGACCAGCGCGGCGGCCTCGGTGTAGGTGAGTCGGCGACCGGCGCCGACAAGCGCCTCCCGGTCGCCGAACTCGGCGAAGAGATCCAACACCCTGTCCACGTAGGTAGTGGTGTGCCCGGGTCCGTCAGTCATCCGGCAGCCCCCATCTGAGAAAAGCGGCGGTCCCCGGGCAGTTTCCCGGTGACGACGCGACGGTGGCGCGCTTGGCGACCGCACCGCCGCCGCCTGGAAGCCTAGGCGCGAAACGGCTGGTCGGAACCGTGCCGACGGGCGATCCGAACGGCCCGCCGGACATTTGATCGCGTCGATCAGGTTGATTGACGCCCGTCAACGGCGGCGGCTAGGTTTCTGGACCATCGTCCAGGCGGGCGCCGTCAGCAGACGGCCCTGGGCTGCCACACGATGGAGGCTCCATGGCAACGGCAACCCCGAAGAGATGGCCTGTCATCGCCGCTGCGGCCGTGCTGTTGGTCGCCGGCGCACCCGCCGTCGTCGCCAGCGCCGGTCCGTCCGGCACCGCCGCCGGCCGACCCGACTCCCGCGCCGGATGGGCGGGCAGTTGGGCCACCGCGGTCACCCGGGGCAACTCGGTCGGGCTGACGAACACCGGCCTCAACAACCAGAGCGTCCGGATGATCGTGCACGTCTCCGTGGGCGGCCCGGCGCTGCGGGTCCGCCTGAGCAACCTCTACGGCGAGCAGGCGGTCACCGTCGGTCGCGCCACCGTCGCCCGGCCGAACACCGCGACACCGGACGACCTCTCCGACATCGACGCGGCCTCGGTACGTCCGTTGAGTTTCACCGGTGCGCCCACGGCGACCATGAACCGGGGCGCCGAACTGCTCAGCGACCCGCTGGCCTTCCCGGTCGCTGACGACAGCGACCTGGTTGTCACCCTGCACTTCCCGACGCCGACCGGTCCGACCACGTTCCACGGGCAGTCCCAGCAGGCCAACTTCATCGGCGCCGGGGATCTGACCGGGGCGGCCGAGGGCACCGGCTTCACCACCCGCCCCACCTGCTGCTGGTTCTTCCTCTCCGGCGTCGACGTGCAACGCAAGGGCAGCCCCGGCGCGCTGGTCGTACTCAGCGACTCCATCGGTGACGGCAACGGCAGCACCGTCAACGCTAACCGGCGTTGGCCCGACCTGCTCTCCGACCGGCTGCTCGCCGACCGGCCGGACAGGCGCACCCCGGGCGTGCTCAACCTGAGCCTGGCCGGCAACCGGCTCAACCACGAGGGCACCGAGCCGGGCGACGGCAACTACCCGGGCTACTACCAGCTCGGCCCGAACGCGGCGGCCCGGCTCAACGAGGACGTGTTCCCGCAGACCGGTGTGCGTACCGTCGTCACCCACCTGGGCATCAACGACATCTGGATGTCGAACGACTCACCCGAGGCGATCATCGGCACGCTGCGGCAGATCAACCAGCAGCTCCAGCAGCGCGGGCTGACCAGTCTGGTGGCCACGCTGACCCCGTACGAGGGGCACGGCGCGCCGGGTGTGTGGACGCCGCAGAAGGAGGCCACCCGCCAGGCGGTGAACGCGTACCTGCGCGGCAGCAGGGAGTTCGACGGGCTGCTCGACTTCGACCGGGTGCTGCGTGACCCGGCCCGGCCCAGCCAGTTGCTGCCCGCATACGACTCGGGGGACCACATCCACCCGAACGACGCCGGCAACCAGGCGTTGGCGGACGCCGTGCCGCTGCGGCTGCTCGACCTGTGATCCGGACCGGGGGCGGCGGGTGATCCGTGAGCCGGAAGACGCACCCGACACCGAAGCGGAGGCCCCCCTCGGTTCCCCGGATCCGCGCGCGCAGGACGACC